>JBBSWW010000006.1:0-2361 GCA_038046085.1 Nanobdellota archaeon
ATACCAAATTGTGCTATAATGAATACTTTTAGATCTGGTAATATGACTTTTGCAGAATACTATGAAAGGTCTGCAGATGTTCAAAAATTAATAAGAAAGGGAAAATTAACACATCACGGAAAATTAGAAGAAAAGTTAATTTAGAAAAAATAAAAGAATTATTGCTATAATGGGCAACCGGCTTTTTCTCCTAGTTCATTTAAAGACCTTTCACCAACAAGTCTTGAACCGTCAGCAAATTCCCATGTAGGATAACTTACAATCTTAGCATCCACACAAACCTGATTCTGAGGTCCACCTAAAGGTCCGCATTCAATATAAGCAACATACTTCATTGAACTCCCAAATAATGCCTTTTGGTTAGTACAATGAGAGCATTGATATGACCCAAAAAACTTTACTCCCTTATCTGACAAGCATTTAGCAAATTCATCCTTTACAGGATCACTTTTAGAACAGCCAAATACAATAACTGTCAAAACTAAAAACATTACAATAATCACTTTTTTCATTTACAATCCTCCTCCATACATCCTTATCTATTAACAAGCATTTAATAATTTTATCATATCACCTTCCAGCCCAGTATTATAATAACCATACCAATAAATGAGATAATAAAACCTGATCCTATATGAATATCATGAGAACCGTGTTCATGTATATCATGCCCTCCACTTAAAACAATATTATGAATATCATGAGGTAAAAAAGAGAAAACAACCCCTAAGATTAAAAATAATGAACCAGTAATCATGATGTACTTGTTTGTTTTTTTCATAATATTTCACAATAATAAAACTATATATAATTAACGTGGAAAACAATAGCTAAATATTACTTAAAATTTATAAAAAGGCATAAAATTGACTATTTATTGTTCAAAAAGGTAAATTTTAATTTATTTTTTTCTACAGCTAATAACATTATTTTCAACACTAAACTTAACACCCAAAAATTTCTCAATAACTTCAATATTAGAATTTATATGTTCAGAAACTTCAGAGACTTTAAAAGAACCTGAACCTGATAATGCTAAATAAATCAACATCTGATCTGCTGTGTAAATATCAAAAGTTGAACCTGAACTAATCTCTTTTATTAATCTGAGAGCACAATCCTTTCCAACATCCTCAGAGGTCATAGTTTTTTCACCAAGTACAGACATACCAACCTGATTAGAAATATTAGCATGGATATAACATCCAGGATTCAGACTTGGAATATAAGATTCGTGAACTTTCATCCTATAATCAATAGGAAAATTTGCCTTAAAACCTTTAATCAATCTTTTACAAATATCACGATCTTTCAAAGAATGAGAAGAGACAGCAAAAAGATTGACTTCCATAGAATAAACAGCAATGAAGTTAAAATCTTTAAGTTTTTTAATAGGATTAATAACTATTTTTATATTACCACCACCTTTAGGATAAAAACCTTCCTTAACAACCTCTAATTCAATATCAATACCTAATTTTTCTAAAACTTTTAAAAAAACATTCTTAATATCAAGAGCTGGAGGAGCCAAAGGATTTGCAGTGCCACCAATAATCTCTAACACTGATTTGTTATTTGCAAATAATAAAGGAGGCAATAACGTCTGTAAAACCAAAGTTGTAGAACCAGCAGTACCAATATCAAACCTGTAATCAGAAGAAACAACTTTGGAAGGAATAAATTCTAACTCAGAAGAATTTAAAGTATTACCTATAACGTCTGCATTACAAATTTTAGAACATGCGTTAACTGCAGTCAAATGTTGATTCTGCAAACCAGGATTAGGTCTCTTGTTACGGATATTAATTATTTTAAAAGGCTTACCAGTTAAAGCTGACAAACTTAAAGAAGTCCTTAAAATCTGTCCTCCGCCAATTAAGCCATCGATTTGAATCATTAATATGGTATTCAATGTAAGTTAATAAAGCTATTATATACTAATAAGACATACTATACATTATAATTAATCATTTTAAGCAATATTTAAATACTTTGTAATACATATAATCATATGAGAATAATAAAAAGAAAACAAGCAAACAAAGAATATTACTATATACAGCATTCATACAGAAAAAATCATAAAGTAATAACAAAACAAAAATATCTAGGGACAGAAATACCAAAAGAGATAGAAGACATAAAAAAACAGATAGAAAGAGAGATTAAAAAACATCTATACCAACAACTAGAAAATATAAAAGAAAAATTCCATAAAGAATGGGAAAGAACACCAGAAACAATAAAAGAAAAACAAAAACAAGAGATAGCAATAACTTTTACATATAACACAAATGCAATAGAAGGATCAACAATAACATTAGAAGAGACAAGAGAAATAGTCAAAGACCAATTATCACC
>JBBSWW010000007.1:0-2967 GCA_038046085.1 Nanobdellota archaeon
GGATTAGAATTACAGGCAACATACGGAAATGAGTTCATGAAACCAAAGTTTGTAATAACAAGAAGAAATTAATTATTACTTTTCTGTTTCTAAAGGTTCAAAAGAAAAATTAAAATGATATGCTGTTTTTACAGGTCTTATTCTAGGAGATAAATATTCTCTTAACTTTTCTTCAGTTCTAAAATATACAGCACTTCTAGAAATTTTTGAGTTTCCACTAACAAGACTAACATGGACTTCATCTTCATTATGACCAGTAGCAAAAGCTATAGCATCATTAATATGTATATATCTAAATTGGGAAGAAGTCTTAATGAAAACATTAGTTGGCGTAGAACAGACATATGTTACAGGATTTCTTCCATTATTATTATAAGGAAGATGTCCTAAATTAACACCACTATAACCTAATTTTAGAATAGCTCTATTTACATCAAAACTTGTTATTCCAGTTGTATTTTCTAGATAGTGATCAATACAATAAACAACAAGCTTACTAGCTATAGTATTATCACTTACCTGACAAAAACCTGCAGTTTTCAAAAGTTCTTCAAAACTAACCATAAAAAAATGTTTTTATAAAGATTTAAAAACCTATCTAAGCCAATCACTAATAAATAACCTGATATCAGAACCTTTACTTTGAATCAATTGTTTCCTTTCTAACTTAATAACTAAAGAATTAATCTTTTCCAATGAAAATTTAAGATTATCTCTATATTCATCAAGAGTAAGACCCTCATTCTTATGGACTTCAGAGACAAATAAACGTTCTTCAGAATTAAGATGTTCCATAGCACCTTTCAATAAATTACTAGGTTCATGCTTATACTTATACTGTTCAAAAGGAGCATCAAACATAGTCTCAAGAACAAATAAAGATTTGGGCTTAGGCTTGTAAATTACCCTGACAATTACTAAAATAAAGATTATTACAGTTATAATAGATATCAACTTGAAGACAGCTGAATTATTCAATCCTGAAGGTTTTTTCTCATCAATAGACTCGATATTCAGTTTAACATCACTAGGAGTTGAAGATAGATCATTAACTTTAACATCAGCCTTATTATTAGAATCAACACAAGGAGATGAACAGCACATCTTAGCACCCCAATTGTTCAATGCAACACCTTTACATCCCTGAGTCTCAGTACATAAAAAACCGTTCTCAGCAGAACAAGTACAGTCAGAATCACCATTAACACAACCAAGTTTGCAACCATCACCACGATCACATGAAGGGACAGAAATCACTATACTAGAACATAATAAGATAAACAATAATACTAAACACCACTTTTTCATAATAATAAAATAAAAATAAGAATATAAAAAAGTTACTCTAATTCATAAGCAACCTTATTAATGTCAATTTTGACCTTTTTCTTCTTTTTAGGCAATGAATTTACCCATTTTATCAAGTCTTTAAATGATTCATTTTTTTCATTTTTCATATAATAATAAAGAATAAAAAATATAAAAAAGTTACTAAATATCACCTGAAATCTTGAGATAGTCAGAATTACTCAAAAATGCTTCTTTCTTAAGTTCATCAATGATATAGTAGACTTTCTTATCCTGGACATTGTACTTATCCTCAAGTTCATCAACAAAAGATTCAACTTCATTCAATTCCCTGAATACAGCTTCAATCATGAAGTCATAACCATTATTAATCTTATAGAAAGTATTAACATATCTATTGTTTAATAAGAACTCTTTCAAAGGATCTTTGTTCTCTTTACTTACTTTAAGTATTATAGTAGCTCTAGTGTTAAAACCTAATTTACTAAAATCAAGCAATGAAGTATGACGTTTAATTACAGACTTTTCATAACCTTTCAACTTCTCATAAATCGTGCTTACCGGAACAGATATCTTCCTAGACATCCTCGTCAAGCTCTCTCTAGAATTCTCCCTAAACTTACTCAAAATCATCAACTCTTTTTTATCCAACATAATAAAACACCTCCATGTTTCTTAGAAATAATAATGAAATAGATAGAATATAGAGTCGATTCTTAGAAGTTATATAAATTATATAATTACAGAAGATTTATTAAGAAAATTTAGAATAAAACAACTAGAAAATGAAACGTAACATAATACAATTAGCAGGAAAGACTTCTGTAATATCATTACCAAGCCAATGGGTAAAAAAGTTTAATCTAAAGAAAAGTGATGAATTAGAGATCGAAGAGAGAGGAAATGAACTATTAATAAAAACAGAAAATAAGAATCAAAGTAATGAAATAACTGTAAATATACAATCATTCAATGAGAGAACATTAAGATATACAATATCAGCATTACATAAGATAGGATATGATGAGATAAGACTAATAGGAATAAAACCCTCATTTAAAAGTGTGATAAATGACTTAGTATCTAACTTATTATTAGGATTTGTAATATCAGAAAATACAGAAAAAAGAATAGTATTAAAGAACATATCAACAGAAGACAGAAATCAATTTAATTCATCATTAAGAAGAGCTTTTCTAGTTACATTAGATCTTGCTGAGACAAGTTTAGAGTTAATAAAAAATAATCAATATGAAAAATTAAATGAATTAATAATATTAGAGAAAAACAATAATCAACTAACAAGTTTCTGTTTAAGATTAATAAATAAAGGAATAAACATAGAAAATACACATTTCATATATGTAATAGTATGGAATTTAGAAAAAATAGCAGATGAATACAAGTATATAATACAATATATAGAGAAGAATAGGATAAAGATAAGTGAAGATACAATAGAATTCTATAAAGAAACAAACCAATATCTAAAAGATTACTATGATCTATATTATACTTTTAAACCTGAATTAATGAATGAACTAAATGATAAAAGAAGCAGGTTATTACATAATACAAAACTAAACAATGATGAGATAAATGTGCTAAATAACTTATTATCAATAATATCGAAACTATCTGATATGAGTTCATCAATAG
>JBBSWW010000008.1:0-2393 GCA_038046085.1 Nanobdellota archaeon
TGTATATTCTTCATAAGCTAACTTTATAAACTTTTTTTATCTAACTTTAAAGATGATACCAGATATTGTAATTCCTAAAAATATAGATGATATAATAAAATCAAAAGAAATGATAAGATTTATGCTATTCTGTAGAGATGAAGATAATAATCTTGTCTATCTAAGATTTGAAGATTTTTATAGAAATACACATGGAAGTCATCCTAACATCGTAGAAGGTTTTGAAAAAGAAGTTGAACAAAATGCTGAAAATATTTCTATTTCACAAAAAGGTGGAGGTTATGCAACTTTTTTAAAAAGAGATAATATCCACATAAGATTTTTCGGTCAAAGTGGAAATTATGGTAGAGTCGACCATTTATTATTAGAGAGATTAATGGAAAATCAAAAAGAATTTACATATGAAATACAGTATTAGATTAAAAACTTATCAACTTGCTTCTTAGCTAATTCTCTTTTCTTCTGATGATCTTTCAAGAAAACTGAAACTTTTTCTATTAATATTTCTTTTAATTCACTAGATAATAATTTACCTGATTTATAATCATCATGAATCTTCTGTAATTTCTTATCATCAGGCTCAAATAACATCCTTAACCATTGATAACTAACATCAACATCTGGATTACCACCAAGTTTACGATGTTCTTCCAAAGTTGCTCTACCACCAGAGAAAGCATACTTACGGATTTTTTTAGCTGCTTCATCTGGAGATTCAGTTAATGCAATATGAGACAAGGGATCACTGCTAGACATCTTACCAGATTTCAATCCAGGCATGAAAACATGATAAGTTGAACTTAAAGGCATGAACTTATGTAATTTAAACCTAGACATAATATCGTGAGCTAATTTTATGTGAGGGTCTTGATCTGATCCAACAGGAACAACAACATTAACAGGGGATTCAAATTCAGGAAGTTGAGGATGAAGCATATCAGAAACCTGCAATAACGCAGAAGATAATTTAGCTGGAGTTATATCACCATAAATAGCTTTCACTTCATTAAATGTAACATGTCTAGAAACCATATTAGCTAAAGAATAATAAGCATTAGATTTAACACCATTATTAGATCTTTTAGATTGGAAATAAAAATCAAGATTCTTAGGAGATAAACCAAGAGCAATATAATTAATTAAATATTCATTAATTGCAACATCATACAATTCCTTAACATTTGGATTACGAGTATTATAAGCTTCAATATCAGCGACAGTAATATATAACTTAGCACCTAAAGACTGATAGAATAAAAATTGCTGAGCAACAAGAGCATGACCAAGATGAAAATTGCCAGAAGGCATCAGACCAGTCATCATAACAAATTTTTTCTTATTCTTAATAGAATCCAATATCAAATCAAAATTCCTATGACCATAAACAATATTTCTCCTAAATAAGATATTATCATTAAAAACTTTAGGAAGATCTTTAGGAAAAGGCTTAATACCAAAATCTTTCATTAAACGATCATAATCAACATTACCTGAAACATTCCAGGGATCAACACTAAACTCTTTTTTATCCATGCTAAATTAATAGAATTAGTATTTATATATTTAATTGAAGAGAAGTTTTTATAAACCAATATCATATTTATCTAATACTATGAAGTTCACAGCAATTTTAAGAAAAGGAGAAAAACAATATGTTGCACTATGTCCAGAGATAGATGTAGTAAGCCAAGGATATACTAAAAGTGAAGCAATTTTTAATTTAAATAAAGCAGTAGAATTATATCTAGAGGTAAAGTATGAATAATTGTGAATTAAAAAAACAAAGTTGTCCTAACTGTTCAAATGAAATGATAGGAATAGCAGGAAGAAAAGATGCAATATGCGGGAATTGTGGATATAAGGAGCCTTGCTGCTAAATCTTAATATTATTTAAAGTTATAATGAAAATATTAATAAGCATTATGTAATTAAATAATAGATGAAACATGATTTTGAAGGAACACCATTAAGCAAAGAAGATATAAAAAGCTTAATAGAGAAAGGACTAGAAGGATCAGTAGTAGATATATTAGATCCAAGAGATGATGGAGTTCATTTACAGGCAATAATAAAATATAAAGGATTCAAAGATAAAAGTTTGATAGAACAACACAGAATGGTGTATAAAGCATTAGGAGAAAGTTTTAATAAAGAACAAATACATGCATTATCAATAGTAACCAAGAGTGAATAAAATGGATGAAGCAACAAAACACAAAATAGAATCAATGATAAAATCAGAAAAAGTATTCTTATTCATGAAAGGAACACCAGAATATCCTGAATGCGGATTTTCAATGAGAGTTGTACAGATATTAAAAAGCTTAAATGTAAAATTCGGAAGTTTCAATATACTAGAGGATGAAACAATGAGACAATCAATAAAAGAATAT
>JBBSWW010000009.1:0-30990 GCA_038046085.1 Nanobdellota archaeon
ATTATGTGAATAAATATATGTTAGTCCTTTGTCTTCTTTATATTTCTCAAATTCTTTTTCTACTTCTTCGTATATCTCTTTTATTTTTTTTCTCTCAAAGTCTTTTTGTAATAATGATGATGGCTTTAATGCTATATAATCTGCCTGTCTTATTGTGTTTATCTCTATATTGGAACTATTTTGGCTGATAAATATTATTGACAAATCTTTATGTCTTGCTATAAATAATATTTGTGATAATAATTTATTTGAATTACTCATTGATTCTCTAGAACTAAACTGTATTCCTGACTCATCAACTAATAATATTGAATTATTTTCTGCATCATCTATGCTATCTACTATGTTTATCCAGTTTGGCATGTCTTTTGGGTTGAATCCCATAGCATATACTTCCTTTCCTGTCTCTGCTTTTAAATTTTCTAATAATTTCATTCCTAATGCTGATTTTCCTGTTCCTCTTGCACCTAGTATTATCCCTATTGTTGAGCTACTCTCTAATATTTTATTTTCAAATTCTTGATAATCCCCTTTTATTGTCTTTACTTCTTTGAAGTCTTCATGTATTGGTTTAGAACTTATTGCTCCATGTTTAACATCAGTTTTGTTTACATGTTTAGTTTCTTCTTTAGTAATAGGTTTTTCATCTACTATAATCTTATCTTCTATTACGGTTTTATCCTTATTTTTATCAAATATCTTTGTGAATATCCATCCTATTCCTGTCACTATTCCTTTCAATAAGTAATAGATTGCTTTTACAATATACTCTAATAATCTGTATAATAATACAAATATCTGTCCTATATAATAGAACATTGATTTCTTTCTTTTAGCCATTATATTTATTATTAATTTTGAATTATTTAAAACATACTATTTTTTAAGTTATTATAAACCTGTTAATTTTATGCTCTGGTTATTTTTTGCACTCTTAGAACCTGTTCTTCATGCTTTTTCTAATGTACTGGATAATTATCTTTCAAATAAAATGTTTAAGAATGTTGCAACTTTAGTATTTTATTCTACTATTACAAATGTTATGTTCTTGCCTCTTGTTTTTTTGTTTAAAGTTCCTTCAATGATATCTATTTCTCAAGTTCCTTTTTTTATTATTCTTGGTTTTACAGGTATATCCTATCTTTATCCTTATTATAAATCTTTACAGAATGATGATACTTCTGTAGTTGTTTCTTTGTTTGATCTTGGAAGAATTTTCGTCCCTATATTGGCTTTCTTTCTTGTTGGTGAAGTTTTATCTGTTAAACAATATGTTGGTTTTTTAATTATAATTCTTGCTGGGGCATTTTTAACTTTTAATATTAAAAATTTTCATTTCAACAAATCATTTTATTGGATGATGCTGTGTTCTTTTATTATTGCAATTGATGTTGTTATATACAAATACATTTTCAATATGGTGGATTGGAGTACTGGTTTTTTCTGGGCTACTGTGTTTTCTTTTCTTTTTTCTATTCCTTTATTGTTTTTTCCAAAAATTCGTTTTGATATTAAAAAGAGTTATAATAAATTTAAAAATGGTTTTAAATTATTCGCACTTGAGGAATTTATAACATTTGCAGGCCAGGCTTCTCTTACATTTGCAGTTTCTTTGAAATCTGTAACTCTAGTTAGTGCTATAAGCTCTTTCCAGCCCATTTTCGTTTTATTTTATGGTTTTATCTTGGGTAAATATTTCCCTGGAATGTTTAAAGAAAAAAGTAGCTTGTTTGATATTTTGAAAAAACTTTTCTTATTTATAATAATGATATTTGGAGTTATTTTAATTTTAAATTAAATCTGTTTCTATTATTAATATTTTAGAATTCTTTTGTGTTTTGATATTTATCTCATCTGTCTCAGTTATCTCAATTGAATCTCTTTCATTTAATATGCAACTCTCAACTTCTATTTTTCCTTCTATTACAAAAATAAATATTCCTTTATCTTTCTCTGTTTTATAACTGAATTCTTTTTCTTCTTTAAATTCTCCAAGATATAATTTTGTATCTTGTTTTATATCTTTGCTTGTTACTATTAAGTTTAATTCGTTTTCTTTTAATTTTATTTTCTTTTGTTCATATCTTGGATCTATATCTTCTTCTGATGGTTTTATCCATATCTGTAATAACTTAGTTTCTTTTGTTTTTGATGGGTTATATTCTGAATGCATTATTCCTGTTCCAGCTGACATCATTTGTATCTCATTTTCTTCTATTCTTCCTATATTATTCATGTTATCTTTGTGTTCTAATGTTCCTTCTAGTATTATTGTTATTATTTCCATATTATTATGAGAATGCATTGGAAATCCTTGTAATGGTTTTATTATATCATCATTTAATACTAATAATTTCCCAAATCCTAATCTTTTTGGATTGTAATAATTTGAAAAACTAAAACTATAATGTGTATCTAACCATTCATTCTTGAATTTTCCTCTCTCAGAATTCTTTTGTATTGTTTTTTTCATAAATAAAAAAATAAAGGATTATTTCCTCATGTTTTTCATGTTGTCTGTAAACTTTTCTAATTGTTTCAGCATTACTTCTGCTTTTTCATTCAGATGTTTATTCAGTATTTCTCCTTTCTCATCAAATGCCTGCCACACGAATGGTATGTTTACTTCCTCTCTTATTGGTGTCATCTGTAATTCAACAGCTACTAGTCTTAGTTGTTCTACTGCTCTTGCTCCACCAACATATCCTCCATAACTTACGAATGCTACTGGTTTGTTATTCCACTCTTTGTACAAATAGTCTATTGCATTTTTTAATACTCCAGGATATCCGTGGTTGTATTCTGGTGTTACTATTAAATATCCGTCAGCTTCACTTATTTTCTTTGACCATTTTTTTGAATGTTCATATGAGTATTCTCCCATGAATGGTGGTTTTGGATCGTTGAACATTGGCAAGTTCCATTCTTTTAAATCTATTACTTCATATTCAACATCATTATTCTTTTTTGCAATGTTTGTTATCCATCTACAGACTTTTTCCCCGTTTCTTCCATCTCTTGTACTTCCTAGTATGATCTGTATTTTTGTTTTCATTTTAAGTTATATTGTAAATAGAATATATAAATGTATCGGTCATACGATATTGACTTTTAAGCATAATAGTTATAAACTTACTATTCTCTAGTAATCTATGAAAAATAGTTCTTGTGATATGAGAGGTTACTTGAGTTTCATTGTTTTAAGATTATTGCATAAGAAGGAAATGTCAGGTGAAGAGATTAGAAAAGAATTAGAAAAAAGAAAAGGTTGTAAGCCGAGTCCTGGAACTATCTATCCTGTTCTTAAGGATCTGAATAAGAAAGGTTTGATTGTTGAAGTTGATGATAACGGTAAGACTAAAAAATATAAATTAACAGATAAGGGAAAAAAAGAGATGGATATTGCAACTAAAAAATTTATAGCTCTATTCTACGATCTTAAAGAAGATTTTGAAAGATATTTTAAATAAGCCTTTGAAGGGATTTGAACCCTCAACCCTCACTTTACGAAAGTGATGCTATACCATTAAGCTACAAAGGCATTGTTCTTTGTTAGTATATAATCTTTATATTACTGATTGTTAGAATTATTTTTTAATTTTTTCTGGCAGTTGCTGCATATTGCCTCTAGTTTTTTATCTTTTCTTATGTATGTTCCTCTTATTTTTTCTAAAAAAGTAGTTTCTATCTTCTCATTGCATACTGTACATTTTTCTGCCATGATAACTAAAAGAAATTGTTATTTATATACTTTTTACATTAGGAAGATCTTTGAAATCACTATCTTTTGTAATTAAATTTAACCCATGGATTAAGCATGTGGTATATATTATTGAGTCTATTAGACTTATTTTTTTCCTAGTTTTTCTTAATTCATTATAGGTTTTTCCACTTTCTACAAGTATATTTTCTTCTAATAATATTAATGTTGAACTGGTCTTTACTTTTTCTATTACTGGAAAAATATCTCCATTGTTTTCATGAACCCATTTTGATAGTTCTGCTAATGTGATTGAACTTGTATATATTATTCCATTATCAATAATGTTTTTTACATTTAATCCTTTTTCAGTTCCATTTAGATATTCAATCCATGCTGAAGTATCTAATACATTCATTTGAAACTCCTTGTTCTTTTATCCCTTTTGAATGGAATCTTGAAATCTTTAGTCATTCCAAATCCAGACAAGTCTTTTTTCTTTGGTAGTATTGCTATTTCTATTTCATCTCCCATGTTAGCTCCTATCTCATTTAATTTATCAAGAGGTATTATTATTCCTGCTGAAGTTCCTATTTGCCTTAATTTAGCTTTAATTATCTCTCCCATATTATAATCTATTATAATTTAAACTTTTTATACTTTTCGGTCTTTTTTCCGCAAGATTTTCAATTAACTTTATAAATATTCTACTAATAAGTATTCTATGAGAAAAGTAGCAGTTATTGTTGAAAGGCAGAAGTGTTATCCTAATAAATGCCAGCACGAATGCATGAAGTATGATCCTGTCAATAAAGCAGGTGGTGAAGGCTTTCATCTTAGTCCTATTCATGGTAAATCAGAAATTAATGAGGAAGTAGCTTCTGAGATGCATAAGATCTGTGCTAAGAAATGTCCTTTCCAGGCTATTCATATTGTTAACCTTCCTGAAAAACTTAAAGAAGACCCTATCAACAGGTTTGGTCAGAACCAATTTGAATTATATTCCCTTCCTATAATTAAACCTAATCTTACTGTTGGTGTTATTGGTAAGAATGGTATTGGCAAATCAACTGCTCTAGAAATTCTTTCAGGTAATGTCATTCCTAATCTTGGTGAATTTAATTCCAAGCCTGAATACTCAAAGATTATACATAAATACTCTACAAGGTCTTTTGGTGACTATTTCAAGAGATTATCTAATAAGGAATTAAAAATTAGTTACAAACCTCAAAGAGTTGAAATGTTAGCAACTTTATACAAAGGACATAAAGTAATTGACTTATTAAAAAAAGTTGATGAAAAAAACAAGATTGATTTTGTCATGAAAGAGTTAGAATTAGAAAATTTGAAGGATCATATGATAGAAGAATTATCTGGTGGTGAACTTCAAAGAACTGCTATTGCTGCTTGTCTTTTAAAAGAAGCTGATGTTTATTATTTCGATGAACCGACATCTTTCTTAGATATTACTCACAGGATTAAGGCTGCTAGGATTATTAGACATTTAGCAGAAAATCATTCTGTTGTTGTAGTTGAGCATGACTTAGCTACTCTTGATTATATCTCTGATGAGATCCAGATTGTTTACGGTGAACCTGCATGTTACGGTATATTTTCACAATCAAAAGCTGTTCGTAGAGGTATTAACGAATACATGGATGGTTACCTTCCTGATGAGAATATTAGATTCAGGAATTATCCTATCAAATTTTTTGAAAGACCTCTTGATACGATATTATCTAAGACTATCTTAGCTGAATTTCCTCTTCTTGAAAAGAAGTTTGAAATTTTTAATCTAAAAGTGAATGAAGTGAAGTTGCATAAAGGTGAAGTTCTTACTATTATGGGTTCTAATGGTCTTGGTAAATCTACTTTCTTGAAAATGATTTCTGGAGTTTTAAAACCTGATAATATAGATATTAAGAATTTAAAAATCAGTTACAAGCCTCAGTATTTAGAATTTAATATTGATGGCAGTGTTGAATCTTATCTTAGGAGTATTGCTGGTACTGAGTTTGATTCTGGATGGTATAAAACTAATATTCTTGAAAAGTTGAATGTTCAGAATATTTTGAATAATGAGATTAAGAAATTATCTGGTGGAGAATTGCAGAAGATGCATATTGTTGCTTGCTTGACTAATCCCTCTGCTGAACTGATTGCTATGGATGAACCATCTGCTTTTATTGATGTTGAAGATCGTTTGAAAGTTGCTGAGATAATAAGGGATTATGTTATGATGAAGGATATTGCAGCAATTGTTGTTGATCATGATATTCAGTTTATTGATTACTTGGCAGATTCTATGATAATATTTGAGGGAATCCCAACTAAGGAAGGTCATGTATTTGGTCCTTTGACTAAAAGAGATGGTATGAATAGAGTTCTTAAGAACTTAGATATTACTTACAGACGAGATAAACAGACTGGAAGACCTAGGATTAACAAACCAGGCTCTCAGTTAGATCAAGAACAAAGACGTAAAGGAGAATATTATTATACTTAATTATAAATATCCATCTTTTTTTAATGAATCAGTTATCATTCTTGTTAAATCTGCTAAAGGATAATTATTAGTATTATTAACCCACTTTCTTTCCTTTATCTCTGCTGCAGCATCTTTAACTTCACCTTCAACTTTTACAAAATATACATTTGTTGTTATTTCTCTTCTAGTATTTGGTGTTATGCCTGAAAAACTTTTATAAAATACTCCAACAGTAAAATTAGTGTCAGGTAATTCTTCTCCTAATTCTCTACAAAGACATTCTATATCAGATTCTCCATCTTCTATCTTTCCGCCAGGCAATATCCAAGTTTCTTTTTTTAACAGAATCAATATATTTCCGTCTTTAATTATTGCTGCATGTGCTGCTCTTTGCATATTTTTAATCTTAGTTTAAGCTTTATATTTATTTATATTCATTAAACATTACAATAAAATACTTTCCAAATCATAAATAGTTTTTAATTGGTAAGTAGCTTCTTTTGATTGTGTATTAACTATTGCGGTTTTCATTCCTAAGTTTTTTGCCGGTATTATATCTACATTTTCTCTATCTCCTACAAACATCATTTCCTCATATGTAACTCCTAAAACAGATGCAACATAGTTAAATGCTTCACCTGTATCTCTTTGATATTCAGAACCTGCATATAATCTTGAATTGAATGGTACTGAAGACAATCCTAATGCTTCTAATTTTCTCTGTGCTATAGGCTCTCTACTGCCAGTAATCAGAAATGTTTTATATTTATCACTAATTCTTGATAGCATCTGGTTTAATCTTTCATCTTTTTTTAATAATGGTACAATATCTGCGTTTTCTAAAGCATCTTGCATTAGATTTTCACTTTGATTATTATCTAATCCTAATTCTATTAAAGTTCTTCTCCCACTTTTTAATTGATTGTATACTTCACCAAATCTTGCTTTTGTAGTTTCATAATCTAATCCCAAGAAAATACTAGTCCTAAGTGAAGCATACTCTTGGATTTTTTCATCAATTCCAGGAAATGGCACATATAAAGTTTTATCAAGATCAAATCCTACTGCTTTTATCATAATACTTTCCTTGTTTCTTGATATGATCTTTCAACTACTTCATCTATTGTTAAATTAGTTGTATCTATAATTTGAATATTTCCCTCTAAGTGCATTCCTAATTTTTTATAATATCCAGCTAATCTGTCTATTGCTCCAGGAGTTTCATTTTTACTTGGTTGTTCACCTGTTTCACTTAACTTTTTTAATGCTCTTGCATATCCTATTTGGCCATCTACTATTAAAACAAGATATAAATCTGCTTGTGGAATATTAGAATTCATCTTTATTATTTTATCAATATCAACTCCACCCATCATTCCCTGATAAACTATTGTGTCCGGTAAACCTCTATCTGATAAAAAAACTAAACCATCTTCATTTAATCTTGGTATGACTACATCTTGATATGTCATTAACCTATCTGTGCTAAATACTGCAGTTTCAACCCACGGATCTTTATCTTGTCTTAATCTGTAAGCTTTTGCTAAAGATCTTAATGGTCCAGGTTCTGTTACTTCTACAACTTGATATTTATCTGCTCTTAGTCTATGTGCTAAAACTTTTTGTGTAACACCCTTACCAGAATTAGATGTACCTACTAACTGAATTATTGTTGCAGCCATTATTTTTTACTAGCATTATACCATGCTTTTGCTTCTTTCAATCCAATTAAATGCGGTGGATAAGTTGTTCTATTTACTCTTAGAAGTCTTGCAAATTCTGGAGCAGTAGCTTGATCAGCATCAGCTAAATCCCACATTGCACTTCTATATGATATTATTCCCCCTTCACCAGACCTTAATTTCGTCATAAATAAGTCTTGGCCAAACTGTGAACTATATAGTCTTCTTACTTTGAAAGCAAATGGTACCATTAATTGTGCCACATAAGGATTATCATCTGCTATTACCCTGTAAGTTCTATCTACTTCATCCATTATTGCACTAAACTCTTTATCCAATACTGCTTCAGGGAATAATTGTGGCATTTCATACCCATGATATGTTGTTAATAACTGTCTTGTTTTGAATAATCTTCTATGTCTTTGTAAGTCTCTATCTGCACCGAGATCTATTAGAGTTTCTTTCATAAATCCTCCATGTAATAATTCTGGTGGATCTGCATCGAATTTTCCTCTTAATCTTAATATAGTGTCTACTATATGTTTTATATTTTGATGATTTGTAGCGAAATGATCATACAATTGTTCCATTGAGCAATTAGAATATGGATAAACTGTTGCAGCTGCTAGTTGTGCATCATTATAAGAGGGGACATCAACTAATTTAACTCTATTTGTTCTTGCGAAGTTTTTCGTTCTTTCAGCTTCAACTTGTGTTCTAACAAAATCACTTAACTCTGTTCTCATATTAACAATAAAATCACTTTTTCTAGCATGTGTTTTTGCAGGATCTAATAATACTGGAAGAACTTTTCTTCCTTCTCTCATTAATTCATGTGCTAATTGTTGTGTACTCAATAAAGGCGATGATAGGAGGTTTGTCAAATCCTCTTCTAAAGTTCTAGCATCCGTTATTACTCCCATCATTGTTGGAATTCCAGGAGTCAAAAAATATCTTGTAAAATCGAAAACTGTTTTTCTAGCATAAGCAGGATACTCTTTCTCTCTTTTTACATAAATATCTTTCCTTTTAACATCTAATTCTGCATCAGTAAATGTTCTTTCTTCATCTTTTTTTAATTCGACTCTTTTCCATTTTTCTAAATCTGCTTCTATTACTTCTTTGCTTAACCAAGCTTCATCTCTAAATCTTAGATTTGTTGGATGATCTCTTATGTAATCAGCACTAATATCTGTAAATCGAGTGTAAGCATCTCCTAACATCTCTAAAACTCTTAAAATTTCTCCTGAATGTCTTGAAGCCTTTATATCTGGATTATTAGAAGCATGATCTAAAACTTTTCCTCTATCTATATATCTTGTAGATACAACTTGTGGTCTATTTCTAGGATTCATTGTGATTACTTGATTGTCTAAACCTGTTATATTCTCAGTATGGTAAGCAACGTTAGCACCGTCTTTTATTGAATCATCTCCAAAATGTCTTACAGCATCATCTTTTTCTTCAGGTGTAAATCCTAATGACCATTGGTTATGAAATCTATCAGCATCTTTTCTTAATGAAGTTACACCTAATCCAAATCTACGTTCTATTAAACTTGGATCTGCTACTGCTGCATCAATAAATGCAATATCTAAATTAGGATCTTTTTCTACTTGTGCTAAGAATTGTGCTTGATATCCTCTATCGCTTCTGCTGTATTTTGCTGCTAGCGCCGCCTGCTCTTCGGGACCAAAATCTCTAGTTTGTCTGATAAATGAAACATTACCATGCGGGTTAGTAAAATAAATTGATAATATCGCTCTTTCTTGTTCTTCTGTAAATTTCTTAGTAAACTTTCCCACAACTTTATTTTTGACCAGATATTTATAAAGAATTGTATTCTTTAATATATAAATTTTATATTCTAAAGAATACTAATGTTTATTTACTCTATTTTGTTATTTTTTTTATGGATAATATTGTCATAAAAGAGATTGTAAAGGGAATAGAGCTAGAAGATAAACTAAGAAAAGTTTTCTATCGTGGTATTTTTGATGCTAATGGTAATACTGTTAAACCATATAATAATGCTAAATTTTCTTTAGTTGTTGTTCATCCTCCTAAAACTATTACATCTTCTCCTAAGGTTATGGTTAATTTTCAACCTCAAAGATTGTTTACTGCTCAGCCTACTATTTATGTTAATCAATTAAAGATTCTTAGGGAAGTTGATAATTTTTTAAAAACTCATAACAAAAGACTTAACGAATTAAAGTTTGAGGCTGTTAATTATGATTGGGAAGGAAGAGGTAATTATCATGTTTTGCCTCCTATTATTGAAAAGCATGTTTATCCTTTAACTAGAGGGAGTATTAATTTGAAAAAATTGTCTCAACGTTTCAAGGGTTATTATACCAAAGATTATAAAGGAAATCTTCATGATCTTTCTAAGAGGTATTTGAATAATTTTTATATTGATGAATTAAGTAAAATTAAACAGGTTGATATTTTTTATCATAATATCCCTTTGATTAATTATGGTTTAAAATATCACGGTAATGCTGAATTTTTTATTATATGTGATGGTAGTCATCGTGTTGATTATGCCTTTGAACATCTTGATCAGCAAACTACTGCTATTCTTGTAGAATCAGATCCTCCTCTGCTCCCTTATTATGCTCTGCCTATGCCTTTTAGGCCTTCATTAAGATTAACAAGTAAAGCTGCTGAAAAAATGTATCCTAAACTTGATAGAGATAAGATTCATTTGTTTAATGATTTTATTAAAAAATCTTTGCACTATGACTGGGCTGATCTCAATGTTAGTAAACTTAGGAGTAACACTTGATAGATGTTAATAATGTTTTAAAAGAAAAATTGCATCTTGGTGTATTATCAAAAGCTTCTAATCCTAAATCTGTTTCTATTGCTTTCTCATCTTCGGGTAAACATTATATTTCTGGTAAGATAGAATCTTTTTCCCATCTTCTCAATATAGGTCCTGAAAATGGCGCTCTATCTTTAGCTGTTCAGAATAATGATTTTGGTGTTAATAAAATTGTTACTATGACTGAATCTTTAGAACATGTTGATCCTTTGGTTTTGAAAATTATTGCTGATCACTCTCTTAAGACTGGTAATAATATCGAGTATGAAGTTGTTGACATTAATGGTAATAATATTTTTAAAACTTCTAATACTCTATCAGAATTTAGTTTTTACAAACCTAATATCTCTAAATTGCAAAAAACTTTTAATTTTACTCTTGATAATAACCATGTTAAATTAGAAAATTTTAATGAAAATGATATTCCTAAAATTCTTAAAGATTTTGCTATTAAGGGTATTACTAAGAATTTTCCTAATTATGATTCAGCTTCTGGTTATGGTGCTGCTATTTTAACTAAGAATAATAATTTATACTTCTCTGGTCAGTATAGTTCTCCTGATAACAGGCTTGGGATTCATGCTGAGATGTCTGCTGTTCTTGCAGCTATAATGTCAAATGATCTAGATGTTTTGTATGTTGGTATTGTATATTCTAAGTTTAAGGATTCTAATTGTCCTGTTTGTGGGTCTTGCAGGCAGTTTTTGGTTGAGCACTCTTCAAGGACTAAAATTCCTATTAAGATTTTTTCTTTTGCTAAAGATACTGATAACTTTAAATTTTATGATATTAAGGATTATTTGCCTGATAATTTTGAATTATAGTTCTGTCTAAAATAATCATACCTTTTTTTTCTATAAATCTTTATAAACACTAATCTCAATTTTACTATATCTTGTGTTTGACTCAATATGAAATCACAATATGTAGTATTATAGGTTATATTATGAAATGTACATTTTGCAATAATTCAGAGACTAAGGTGCTTGACTCTAGGGAGTCTGATGATCTTACTAGGAGAAGGCGTGAATGTCTGAAATGCGAGAAACGTTTCACAACCTATGAGAGGGTTGAATCAGTTCCTATGTACGTCATAAAGAAAGATGGTTCAAGAGAAATGTTTGATAGGGAAAAATTGAAGAAAGGTTTAGTGAAATCTTGCGAGAAACGTCCTGTTTCAATTGATGAAATAGAAAATGTAATAAATAAGATAGAATCGAAAATGAGATTGCTGGACAGTACAGAAATTTCAAGCAAAGATGTTGGAGAAGAATTGATGAAGCATATTAAAAACTTAGACAAGGTTGCTTACATTCGTTTCGCTTCTGTTTATCGTGAGTTTGCTGATATTGAAGATTTCAAGAATGAATTAAAAAAAATTTAATGAGGGTGGTGTAAAAATGAGTGAGAAAAAAAATGAGGGAATTATTATAGCTGAACAGCTAAGACCTATTGAGAAGCTTGCAGTTGAAGGACCTAAAGTTAAAGTTACTGAAAACCAGCTTAAGGTCATGGCTAATAAATATTTGAGAGGAGACTCAGTAGAATTATGGCTTAGACGTATTGCTAGAAATATTGCTTTAGCAGAAGTTCTTAATCATCCTAAAGTTCCTAAGGAATCTTATCTTGATGGTGTTAATTATAAATTGACTCAGGCTGAGTATGATCCTAAAGTTTCTTTATTGCAGATCCATCAGCCTTTTGCTAACCATAATGAGAGACATACTAATTTTTTCAAGTTCGAGAATAATCTTTACAATGTTGCATCTACTAATGCTATTGCATCTAAGATTGTTTCAGAGACTGATGAGAAATTCTTTAATCTTCTTTCAAGTTTTGATTTCCTTCCTAACTCTCCGACTTTGATGAATGCAGGAAGAGACTTACAGCAGTTGTCGGCCTGCTATGTCGTACCTGTAGGAGATTCTATTGAAGATATTTATTCAGCAGTTAAGGCTATGGCTTTGATTCATCAGGGTGGTGGCGGTACTGGTTTCTCATTTTCAGATATTCGTCCTGAAGGTGACCCAGTTAAATCAACTAAAGGTATTGCTTCAGGTCCTATGTCTTTCATGAGGATTTTTGATACTTCAACTGATGTTGTGAAACAGGGTGGAACTCGAAGAGGTGCTAACATGGGTATTATGTTCTACAAGCATCCTGATATTAGAAAATTCATAACTTCTAAATCTAAGGACAAAACTTTCTTGCAGAACTTCAACATTTCAGTTGCATTAGACAAAGAATTTTTTGATGCTGTTGAATCTGACGGTGAATTTGATTTAGTTAATCCTAAGAGCAATAAAGTTGTTGGTAGAGAAAAAGCTAAAGAAATTTGGGATTTGATGGCTAAATGTGCTTGGGATTCTGGTGATCCTGGTTTTGTTATTATTGATAAAATAAATAATACTAATTCCAATCCTACTCCTAATATTGGCCAGATTAAATCTACTAATCCTTGCGTTACTGGTGATACTTTTATCTCCACAGAATTTGGCTTGATGAGAATGGAAGATTTAGTAAATAAATACGCTGAAGGTGGTTTGAATATCCTGACTGATAATAGGGTTCCTTTAGAGATTAAGAATTATGATGGGTCTGTAATGTACACAAATCAAGAACAAAAATCACCTGTATCTTTGGATAATATCTCTAGATCTTTTTCTACAGGTGTTAAAGAAGTTTTCAAGTTAGAAACGTCCTGCGGTTTAGATCTAGAAGCAACAGCAGATCATAAATTATTAACTAAAGAAGGATGGATTGCTGTTAAAGATCTGAATTTAGAAAAACACGAATTATTTATTCAACAATCTGAAGGTTTTTTTAATAAAAATTCTAAACTTTCTTTTAATGTTGAAAATGACTTTAAAGGAAAGAATGGAAGATTGTACAATCTAAATCTTCCTCAACAATGGTCTAAAGAACTCGGTCAAATTTTAGGTTGGTTGATTGGTGACGGGTGGTTGAGAAATAATGATAAAAATTGTCGTGTTGGTTTTACCTTCGGTAAATCTGATGAAGAAATATTAAGTTATTTGAAACCTATAATAAATAAATTTTATGGTAAAGAGATTATAGATGTTAAGAGAAAACGTAACACTAAACATCTTTCTTATCACTCTAAGTATTTTGTTGATTTTTTCCATAAATTAGGTGTTAAACATGTTGATGCACAGTATAAGACAGTTCCTGAATCATTATTTACTGCTAATAAAGAAGCAGTTATTGGGTTCTTACAGGGGTTATTTACATCTGATGGTACTGTTAACTTTAATAAAGAGCATTCAACTTCATATATTAGGTTAACATCTAAATCTAAAGAACTCTTGAAAGGTGTTCAGCTTTTACTTTTGAATTTAGGTATAACCTCTAATCTATTTGATAGGTCTAGAGAATATAGGGAAGGATTGTTTGAATATATCAATAGTCATGGTGAAGTTGTTAAATATGATTCTGATGGTGTTTGTTTTGAATTAAGTATTACTAGAAGTAGTATAAAATTCATCGAAAGTATTGGATTTTTGTGTAATAAAAATAAAGACAAATTAAATAAATTTTACACTAAGAACTTTTATTCTGTGGGATTTTCAACAGGAATTAAATCTATAAAAAGTATTGGTGAAAAAAAAGTTTATGACTTAACTGAACCAAGAACTCTTAGTTTCATAACCAACGGTTTGTTATCACTGGATTGCGGCGAGCAGCCTTTGTTAGCTTGGGAGCCTTGTTTCGCACCTGACACTTTTATTACTACAAAGAATGGTTTAGAGACTATAGAAGATCTTTATAAAAAACAATTAAATGGTGAAGAAATAATTATTGCAACAGATAACAAAGTTATTGGTAAGGAAGGAATACAATTCAGGTCTGTTATGGTAAGTAAAACTGGTTATAAAGAAATTGTGGAAGTTAAGTTAAACAATGGACAATATCTGAAAGTAACTCCAAATCATAAAATCTTCACAAAAAAAGGTTGGAAAAGAGCAGATGAATTAAAAACTGATGATCTAGTATTTGTACAGGATGGTTCAATATACGAACAAAATGATGTCGCAACTTTGTTTAATGAAGGATTTACTTATGATGAAAATTTATTGTATGGATGGTTAAGTGGTGATGGTTGGTTCTTAGATGATAAAAGACCTTCTACAGGCATTTGTTTTGGTCCAGATGAAAAGTTTGCTCAGAGTAAACTTATACCTTTATTTAAAAATGTTTTTGAATGTAATTCTAATAGTTATATAGATAAAAATGATGTTGTACAGATAGTTACTGAGAAAAATAGTGCGATAGAAAAATTAAAAAGAATTGGATTTAAGGCAGGTAAGGCTCCCAAGAAAGAAGTTCCTAACTATATTTTTACAGCAGACTCTTATAAAATAAAAGCATATCTTGGTGGGTTATTTAGTGCGGATGGAGAAGTAAGTTCTTACAGAAGAAGAATAAGGTTAAGCAGTGCCTCTCCTAAATTAATAACTCAAGTACAGATGTTATTATTAAATTTTGGTATAAAATCAAGAATAAGCAGGAGCCAAGTTGATAAAAGAACATGGTATGAGCTGGCGGTTAATGCTTCTAGCTATAATAAATTTGCTGGATCTATTGGTTTTCCTCTATCACCTGGAAAGCAAGAACTTATGATGATAAAATTAAATATTAAAGAAAGAAATAGAACAGATAATTCATTTAGTAAAGTTAAATCTGTTATTTCTTTAGGATTTTCTGATGTTTATGATATAACTGAACCAGAAACACATTCTTTAATTGCTAATGGAATTATTGTGCACAACTGTAATTTAGGAAGTATTAACTTGTCTAATTTTGTTATTCAGCAGAATGGTAAATTTGTTGTTGATTATAATAGATTGAAAGATATAACAAAATCCTGCACTCATTTCTTGGATAATGTTATTGATATGAATAATTATCCTTTACATGAAATAGAACACTTAGCTAAAGGCAACAGGCGTATTGGTCTTGGTGTTATGGGCTGGGCTGAGATGCTTGTTAAATTAGGAATTCCTTATGATAGTGTTGAAGCTATTACTTTAGGTGAGGAGCTTATGGCTTTCATTAATGCAGCATCTTTAGAAATGTCTGAACAATTAGCTGAAAAACGTGGTGTTTTCTTTAATTGGAAGGATAGCATCTATGATGAATCTGGTAAATATTTCAGAGGATCATCTGCTCGTCCTAGAAATTGTGCAAGAACAACTATTGCCCCTACTGGGACTATTGCAATTACTGCAGGTCTTCAAGGTTCAGGTATTGAGCCATTTTTTGCTATTGTATATAAAAGATATCAGGCTGAAGCTGTTGATTCTTTAAAAAAAGGTGAAGAACCTGATCAAAAATATGTTTATTATGAGACTATTCCTTTATTTGAAGAAATTGCCAAATCTCATAATTGGTTTGGTCTTGATAAGATATCTTTATTTAAAAAGATTGTTGATAATCACGGTTCTGTTAGGGGTGTTAAGGAAATTCCTGCAAGCATTCAGAAAGTTTTTATCTCTGCTCAGGATATTCACTGGAAGACTCATATTGATCATCAGGCTGCTTTCCAGAAATCTGTTGATAATGCAGTCTCTAAAACAATTAACATGTCTAATTCTGTAACTGTTCAGGATATTCAGGCAGCTTATAGATATGCTTATGATGCTGGTTGTAAAGGTGTTACTGTATATAGAGATGGGTGCAAGGAAGTCCAGGTTTTGAATGCTGGTAATTCATCTAAACAGAAAGAAAAAGAAACTGATTTTTCTCAAGGTGCAGCTTCTGATTATTATGAGATGCAGACTGGTTATGGAACTTTGCATGTTAATATTGTTTATGATAGTAAGGGTCCTGCAAGAATCTTTACTTCAATACCCCCTATTGGAACTGAACTTTCTAGTCTGACTTCTGTTCTTGGCATCTTCATGTCTAAGGCTATTCAGTCTGGATATGATCCTAAGAAAGCTATCAAACACTTGAACTCAGCTAAGGGTGACAGACCTATTGGTTTTGGTCCTAACCGTGTTGATTCTATTCCTCATGCTTTGGCTATTGCTTTGAAGAGGCATTTGGAAAAAACTGGTAAGCTTCTTAAAGGTGATACTAAATTAACTGATGTTAAGGAAGTTAAAAAAGAACACTGTCCTCAATGTTATAGTTCAAATGTTCAGTACATCAGTGGTTGTTCAGAACCTACATGTAATGACTGCGGCTATAGCAAGTGCAGTTGATTTTATTCCCGTTTGGGTTTAATACCCCGTAGCTCTGCTACGGTAAATTAATTATATACCCAAATGTAATAAACTTAAATGGAAGTTAAGTATGCAAGTCATTGTTCTTATCGTATAAGATATCATATGGTTTTTGTTGTGAAGTATAGAAAACATTTGATAGATAAAGAAGTAGAAAGTTGTTTAATACAAACTTTCAAAGGAATTAGTGAACGTTACTACATAAACTTTCATGCAATTGGTGCTGACGGCGACCATTTACATGTTCTTGCAGAAGCAGCACCAAGATACAGCCCATCAAATATTATGCAAATCATAAAAAGCATAACAGCAAAAAAAGTATTCGAAAAAATACCAAGAATAAAGAAGAATTATGGGGAGGACACTTCTGGACTGAAGGAGGACACATCGATACAGTAGGAGACGGTTACGGAGAAGAAAAAATGAAAGAATACATAAGAAATCAAGGAAGAGAAACAAAACAGTTCAAGTTATTACAATTCATATAAGTCATACCGCGGAGCTCTGCTCCGGCTCGGTTCTTGATTTTTTTTTACATGAACTGTAAAGTCAACGTCAGGCAAATATATATTTTAGAAAGTGCTTCTTTAAAAAATAATTTTAATTATCAAATGTAAAACATTATATACATATAGTAATTATATATATTATGATAAAAAGAGGTATTGTGGGTTTAATTTTATTTATAAGCGTTCTTTTCTTAGTTCCCTTTGTTTTAGCAAGCGATATTGCTGTATGGCAAGGACAATATTTTACAGGAACAACTTTCAATACAGGAGCTTATGAATTTAATTTTACAGTTTACGATGCTAAAGTTGGGGGGGGGGCGTGCTATTCTAACACAACTACTTTAACAACAGGCAACTGGGGAGAATGGAAAACAGAGCAGAGTGGGGTTGGAGCAAGTTGCAACAATGCTTCTCAAAATTATTTTTTAGAAATAAAGATTAATAATAAAACCCAGGGAGAGAGAAGTGTTTTATCAAATTGGGATTTTTTGAGAAAAGATACTGATGCTTTATTAAATGGATCTTTAACAACTCTGGGGGGAGTTAATTTTGATCTTCTAGGAAAACAAAATATAGTAATCGATGGCAGTACAAATCTAAGGAATATGTCTCGGGGAGTTATACGATTTGAACATACCCCTCAAATACCCAATACAAGAGCAATAACCTTTAATATAAATGCTAATGGTCAAGAAAACACAAGTGCCATAGTAATGGAATACCATTCTAATCGATCTGATTTAATAAGGCAGATTGGGCAAACACAAGTTTATAGGTGGGATAAAAATGCAGATCTGTACGTAAGAGACGTATTCGGAAGATTTTTAGGAAGTTTAGTAAATAGAATAACTAAATTATTTGTTCAGGATATTGACGCAAGTGGTAATATTAATGTTTCTGGAAACATAACTATCGGTGATCAAATAGTTACTAATGGCGGGTGTTTGGTTCCTCATGCTAATTTTTGGGCTGAAAGAGCAGGAGAAATAACTTCTGGAGGAGCTCCTGCAGGATTGCAGTATAGTTTTGGTGATGGAAATACTGATGGAGGTCTAGTACAGCCTTGTCCTGGTAGAATTGTTTATTTGACTGTTCATGCACAAAATGCCAATAATGGTAATGGAAGAATAAATATTGTAGTAAATGGAAGTCTCAATTCAACTTGTTCTGTTGCAACACCTTCTCAAGATGATGGATCAAGTCAAGCTAATTGTAATCTGCAATTTAGCACAGGAGATCATCTTGAACCAAGAACAACAATAACCCCCACAGGCACAAACAATGGTTTTGCTGTTTCTTGGTGGGTTGTTTATGATTAAAACATTAATTCTATTGTTATTACTATTCATTCCTATTGTCACTGCATACAGTACTTTTTTCGACAATTCGAATGATGCTTTTATCATGGGTTCTTCAACATCATCATCTCCAACAATCGGTGGTGAAACAACTGGTGGTTCTGCACAAGAAAGTGGAACGAGTGGAGATGGACAGTGTCTTACAAATTGGAAGTGCTCTTCTTGGTTTTCTTGTACAAATGGAACACAAATAAGAAACTGTACAAGGGAAAAAGTAAATTGTTATGCTGATTTAAAGATGAAGCCAAGTGAAATCCAAAATTGTCCTGTTGAGAAAGCTAAAGATAAAAATAATACTGGCTCTAAAGACAGAATAAAAAATTTTCTAAATAAGAATGATGGCAACGTTAATAATAGCAATTCATCTAGTGTAAAAGTAATTATTTTAGGAATGTTTATTGTTATAGTGATTGGAGTTATAGTTTTATTCGCATATAAAAGATATTTTGTTTAAACTAAAAAAATTCTTGCTCTTTATATCCAATATCTCAAGAAGCAATACTAAAATTTGCACAACTATATTCAGAAAGAGTAAGAAAAGCAAAAACACAATTCAAATAGAGAGATAATAGATGAATCATCAAAATCTTTAAATATAATAAAATATACCTTTTTTTATGCTAGAATTGAATGATGATAATTTTGATAAGGAAGTTTTGAAATCAGACAAACCAGTAGTTGTTGATTTCTGGGCTGAATGGTGTGTCGAACCTAAATCTACTTGGATTTTAACAGACAATAATATTCTAAAATCTGCTAAGAATATTTCTAATAATGAAAGATTAATCACTTTCAACGGTAAAAGATTAGTTTCTGATAGTGTTAAAAAATCTTTTACTTCTAATATGCTTGGCCATTGTAAAGAGATTCTTACAGAGACTAATCGAAAAATAAAAGTTACTGATGAACATGAATTTTTTACTCAAGATGGTTGGAAACAGGCTATGAATTTAAGTCCTAATGATAGAGTTGCTATATTGCCTATCTATAGAATGTCTGATGAAAATTTCACTCAAAATAATAAAATAATAATTGACGATAATGATATAACAAATAATTCAACAGGAAATATGTTAATTAATGAATATTTATTAGAATTAAAAAATAAAAATTTATTGCCTTTAAGATTAAATAATGAAAATATTACAGTTATTACAAGAATTTTAGGTTCTGTTTTTAGTGATGGCAATTTATATTATAATAATAAAAATAATTATAGAGAAGTTAGTTTTTCTTTAGGAACAGAAAAAGATGTTGAAGATTTAAAGAATGATCTTGGAAAATTAGGTTTTAATAAAGTTCATCATAAAAAAGAAAAAAAAGAACTGAATGTTAATAATAGAAAGTATACAATAAATGTTCATAAGGTTAAAGTAAGTTCAACTTCTTTATGGTTATTGCTTAAATCATTAGGTGCTCCTGTTGGTGATAAGACTGCTGCAAGTTATAATTTACCTAGATGGTTGATGGACTCTAATCATTATATTAAGAGAGAATTTTTAGCTGCTTTTATGGGTGGCGATGGTCCTAAGATTAGTTTAAGATTATCTGAAAGAGAAAATAAAGGTAATTACAATTCCTTAAGTTTGAATGATATTGAATTCCATAAAACTTCTAATGCTTTAATTAGTGGTATTGAATTTGCTAAACAGTTATGTAACTTATTTGAAGAATTAGGTGTTAAGACTAATAAAATATTTTCAGAAAATGAATCTTATAAAAATAATAAAGTTATACATATTCCATTCCAGAAAAATTTTGAGAATGCCTTTTTATTATATCAAAATGTTGGTTATCGTTATGCAAATACTAAAGAATTAGAATCAAGGTATTCTGCTGAATTTATTAGGAGGATTTTGAATAAGAGGTCTTTATGGTTTAATAAATATTTAGAAGCTATTAACTTAAATAAGGAATTTGGTTATGGTTACAGAAAAGTTTCTACAATGCTAAGTCTTTCACCTAATACTGTTTGGAATTGGTTAAAATATGAAGTAAAACCAACAATAGGTTATCATAAATTAAAGTTTGATTCCTGGTTAAAGGAGAATACAAAAAATGCTCCTGATGGTATGGTCTGGGAATCAATTAAAGAAATTAAAGAAGTTTATCTAGAATCTGTTCAGAAGATTTCCATGCAGAATAATCATAATTTTATTGCTAATGGGTTTTTAGCTCATAATTGCGGTCCTTGTAAAGCTATGGCTCCTCTTTTTGAAGAATTATCTAAAGAGATGAAGGATGTTAAGTTCGCTAAGATTAATGTTGATGATCATCCTGAATTAGCTTCTACTTATGGTGTTATGGGTATTCCTAACTTTGTTGTTTTCAAGAATGGTGATGTTTTAGGTAATATTGTTGGTTCTATGCCTAAATCTAGTTTTAAGGATGAACTTAAGAAATTAATTTAATCTTTCTTCTATTGTTCCAATTCTTGGTTTTTTCGGCAATACTATATTAAATTTTTTTATTTTTATGATTTCAGGTGTAATGTCTATCCAGTAATCTATTCTTTCTTCATAACTATCTTTCCCTGTTTCATGTTGTGGTGGGTGATACCTTTTTGGTTTGTCTTCATAGTATATTTTATTGCAGTTGTACATTTTAATTTGGTATGTAAGGCATCCTTTTTATTCTCTCTTCAAGTCCCTCATCATCTATATCAAAAGGTATCCATGTCGTTTGGTCTGATGGCTCTTTTATTGTTTCAGGATCTGTATTTTTTTTCCAATCTCTTGTTCTTGGTTTTTTTGCTGGTGTATATGCATTTTCTGGCATGTAACTCTGTTGATAAGTATTTTCCATATATTCATACAATCCTAAAACTTTAAAAACATAACTATAGGATTATTTTTATGTCTGCTTTCCCATTTATTGATATTTCTGGTGATTATTATGATATTGGTTTTCAGATTGGTTCCAGATTTAAGAAACAGTTTAAACGTGCATTATCTTTTAATTTTAAAGCTCTTGAAAATAGTTCTAATGATCTAGATTTTTTCTTAAATTTATCTAAGAAAGATCTTGTTTTTTCTAAAAAATATTTTCCGAATCTTGTTAAAGAAATAAATGGTATGGCTGATGGTTCAGGTATTGATTTTGATTCATTGTGGCTTCTTAATGATGAGGATGTTTTATTGGACTCTGTTACTAAATGTACATCTATTGTTTCTAGGAGAGAGAATAACACTTTCTTGTATCATAATGAGGATTTCTACTCTGATTTTTCGGATAACATGTATGTCTTTAGGGTTAATTTAAATAATGATGTTAAAATTTTAGGTTTAAATTATGCTGGACTTATTCTTGGTTCTTCTACATCTGTAAACTCTTTTGGACTTACTCAGTGTATTAACTCTGTGTATCATAGTTCTTTTGGAAGGGGCATTCCTAAGAATATTATATCTCGTGCTGTTATGGGATGTAGTTCTATTGGCTCTGCTGTTAAGGTTATTAAAAATAAATATTCTGGTTCTGGCTATAATCATGTTCTTGTTAAAGATAATGTTTTGGTTGATGTTGAATCCACTGGTAAGAAATTTAAAGTTTTTTATGTTAAAGATGATCTTTATGTTCATACTAATCATTATTTGTTTAAACCCTTTGATGCTGGTGCTGAAAAAATTCCTTCATCTGTTGCTCGTTATAATAATGCTTTATCAATGCTTAAACCAGGTCCTGTTAATCATGAATCTATCATTAATATTTTAAGTTCTCATGAGGATATTGGTACTTTATGCAGGCATAAATCTAAAAAATCTAAAGAATCTACTATTGCTTCTATTATTGTAGATTCTAAAAATCTTAGGCTTTATCTATCTAAAGGTTATCGTTGCAAGAGTTCAGTTTATGATGAATACTCTTTGTAGTTAGTTTTATTAAACTTCCATTTATCTTAGTTTTATGTACTTGATAACTATTGGAGAAATTTTCCTTAAAGGTAAGAATCGTAATGTTTTTCAGAGGAGATTATTGAAGAATATTAAGTCTGCTTTAGGCATTGATAGTTCAAAGATTAAAGATTTACGTAATAGGATTATGATATTGAGTGATGATTGTAATAATCTTAAATATGTTTTTGGTATTAATTCTTTTTTCAAAGTATCTGAATGTTCTTTTGATAAGATTAACGAAACAGCACTATCTTTTGTTTCAGATGAAAAGACTTTTCGTATTACTGCTAGAAGGTTGACTAAAAATTATAAACCATCTCAGGAAATACAAGAGGATGTAGGTGAATTTATTCTTAATAATAAGGATATAAAAGTTGATCTTCATAATCCTAATATTAATATTTTCATAGAAATAATAGAAGATAAAGCCTATCTTTATCATAAACCTATTAAAGCTCTTGGTGGTCTTCCTGTTGGTATATCACCTCATGTCTATATTGATGTTAATGATGAAGTTAGATCAACAGTTGCTGGTTTCTTGATGATGAAACGTGGTTGTCCTTTGGCTTTATCTAAAGAACTTCCTCTATTAAAAAAGTTTGAGAATGGTTTTTATTTTAAGATGCGTGATAAGAAAGATACTGATTCTATAATAAAGGATGATTTATTGGGTGATATTAAGCATTCTGATGAATTCACTTTAAGACCTTTGGTTGGTTATTCAGAAGATGAAGTTAAAAAATTATATAATAAGATTAAGGATTTATAGTTATTTTAATGCTTTTAATAATTTGTCAGTTAAACTTAATGTATTCTGTATATTCTCTCTTACATTTTCTACTTGTATAGGTTTCGTTCCTGTTCTAATTAATAATGGGCTCCCCAATGGTCCAGGTACTTCACGCCATTGTAGTTGTTCAGAAGCTAATTTATTTAAGGCACTTAGTTCGATGATTGCTTTTTCTCTTCCAATTTTATTTAATATATCAATAATGCCATCAAGCGACATTACTGCATAATCATAGTTCATCATTCCATAAGTTCTTTCTTTATATATTCCACATTCTCCAAAATGTTCTATATCTTTTTCATATAATCTATAAATCATAATATCATAAATAACTAAATGTTTTTAAATATAACTAACGATTATTTTACAAATTCTACATCAGGTAAATATTCAAATTGTTTGTCTCCTGTCAAGAATTTTATTCCTAATTGTTTTGCTTTTATATAACCTATACAATCTACCATAGACATATCTTGCTTTTTAAACATAAATCTCATTTTTGCAGCTTCTTCTATTACATTATTATCAAAATCTAAAATGCAATTAGAATATTTTTGAAGAGCAGTTTTAGCAACAATTTCGCCTTTTTCTCTAAAAAGTTTATAATATAATTCAAATAAATTTAATTTTGTAGTTACAATTTCATAATCCAAATAATTTTGATAATTCTTATTAAATTTAAGAACTTCTATTATTGCATATGTATCAAAAAATATTGTTTTAGTCATCTTTATAATCCTCTGGGTATAGTTCTCTATCCATTTCTCTCATCATTTGAGCTGTTGGTTTCTTTAATTTTCCTTTTAGCATTCCAAATGTTTCTCTCAATACATTTGTAGGTTTTACTATCATAAATTCTACCTCTTCATTCTCTTTCAGATTTTCACTATCCATAGTCTCTTTCGGTATTACTATTCCATATGAGTTTCCCCATTTCTTGATTTTTGCTTTTATCATCTTTCCCATTAATTATACATAGTATAACTAATTTAAATATTTTCCTAAAACTCTATCCTTACAACAGGATAAAGGCATTCCTCTCTATACATATTCCATTCCTTGCATTCAGATTTCAATCCCCCTATACCGTGTTTTATATAACTTGTTATCGGAGTCTCTACTTTTGTTGTTGCACAATTATAGCTTCCTAAAGCCAATGCTGTTGCTGTTATTCCTATTGCTAAATTCTTTACTATGTTTTCTAGTTGTTGATTCATAATAAATCACCTCAAATATAATTAAGAATTATTTTTAAAAAGCCTTTAGTAGAATTTTCCGCAAATCTTCCAATAAGTTTAAAAGTTTTACATTGATTCAATTGATATGATAAATTTCCAGAAGAATAATCTTGACAAGTCATCATCTGATTATTTAAGACAGCATAAAGATAATCCTATTTTTTGGCAGGAATTCTCTAAAGAAGTAATAGATTATGCTAGATCTAATAATAAGCCTGTTTTCATATCTGTTGGTTATTCTACATGTCATTGGTGTCATGTCATGGCTTCTGAGGCTTTCTCTGATATTGATATTGCTAAGTTCATGAATGAAAATTTTATTTCTATCAAAGTTGATAAGGAATTAAGGCCTGATATTGATAATTATCTTATGTCCTATATTGCTAAGACACAGGGTCATGGTGGCTGGCCTCTGAATGTTATCCTCACTCCTGATCTTAAACCTTTTATTGCTTTCACTTACCTTCCAGTTAATGAAAAGAATGGTCTTCCTCCTTTGATTGATGTTCTTAATTTTAGTCTTGATATATTTAAAAATAACAAGGATTCAATTAAGGATTTTAATATTGATAATATGGTTTCAGAATCTGTTGAAGAATCTAAGATTATTGAATATATATCATCTTCTTTTGATGAATTCGCTGGCGGTTTCGGTATTGAACCTAAATTCCCCCCGCATAATACATTGCTTTTCTTATTGAGTTATTATGAAAAATCTAAGGATGTTAAAGTGAAGTCTATGATAGAAAAGACTTTGGATATGATATCCATGAGAGGATTGCAAGATCATTTACAAGGAGGTTTTTTCAGATATTGTGTTGATCCTTCATGGTCTATTCCTCATTTTGAGAAGATGCTTTATGATCAGGCTATGTTATTATGGATTTTCAGTTCAGCTTTTAAGATTTTTAATAAAGAAGAATACAAGATTGTTGCAGATAAGATTGTTAAATGTTTAGATGAATCATTCTTAGATAATGATCTTTATTATTCTGCTATTGATGCTGATACTGATCACCATGAAGGTTTGACTTATTTATGGTATATTGATGAATTAAAAAAAGTTTTATCTAATGAAGAATTCATTGAATTTTCTGAAGTTTATGAACTGGATGAGAATTTTGATGATAAGATTCACTTGATTAAGAAAGAAAATAAGTTCTTATCTAATATTGAAAATAAACTGTTAAAATATCGTAATTCTAAACAACAACCTTTCAGAGATAAGAAGTTTATAACATCATGGAACTCTCTTGTTGGTATTGCCTTGCTGATGCACTATCGTTTTACAGATAATATAAGTTCTAAGGATAAAGCCGTTAGGTTATTCGCGAATTTATTGAATAAACACTATAAAAATTTTAGATTATTTCATAGTTCGGTAAATAGTGATGAATTCCTTGAGGATTATTCAGCATTTTTATTGTTTTCAACTTTTATCTATGAAGATTTAAATAAATATAAGGATTTAATATCTGAAATTTATTCTAAAATGAAGTCTTTTAATAAAAATAATGTATGGCATGAGAATTTAAATTCTGATTTTATTGATGTTAAAGCAAACACTTTTGATCATCCATATCCCTCTTCAGTTTCCTTAGCTGAATTGGCTGTTTTGAGATCTAATATTATCTTAGGCATGGAATATTCTTCTAAAGATTACTCTCTTCCTATAAATCACGATTTCTTTAACTTATCTGTATTTATCAGTAATGGAAATTATCATCTAATTCATTCAAAAACTCCAATATCATGGAATGATCTTCCTCTCAATTCTATTATAACACATTCAGATGATTTTCAGGATTGTTTCAATAATATCTGTAAAGAATTTAATAATAAAGAAGAATTAATAAAAAATTTAAAAGATTAGTCTCCAGCGACTATCTTCCAGTTTCCATTCTCTTTCCTATAGATGCCTATGAATCCATCACTTAATACTGCTCCAAATTTGTTTGGATAATAAGCAAATATATCTCCCTGTTTTAGTTCAAAACTTCCTTTTCCAAAATCTTTGTATTTTGTATTTTTTAATTCATTAAATGTGTATATCTCTTTTTTGCTTAAGTCAAATAAATCTTCAACTTTTTTTCCTTGTATCTGTGTTTTGTATATCTCACTATTGAATAAGCTTGTAAAAGACTCATCATTCATTGGTTTTTTAGCTCCATCTCCGATATCTATATAATTTTCTGAGAATGCTGCTGCAGATGTTTTTGCATCTCCCAGTAATATTGCATTTAATGTTGCTGTATGTAACTGTTCTACCTGTTTCTTTTCTGATACGCATGCTGTTAATAATATTCCTAATACTAAAATTAAAACTAATACTCTTTTCATTTTATTTCACCTCTATTATATTTTATTATTCTCTTTTATTAGTATTATAAAACCTGTCTAGCTGCATTTTAAAACCTGGCATATCATCAAAGTCCACATCTTCAAATTGATAATTGTTAATATATCTTTGCCAGATTCCATTATTCATGATTAATACATCATCAGGTGTTAATCTTCCATTATATCTATAAACTCTGTCAGGTTCTTTATCTAGGATAACTAACCTGCCTGCTTTACTACTATCTAAAACTCCGAATATACCTGTTAGACGCATTTCTATTCTATCTTCTTTCCTTGTTATCTCTGTCATTTGTATTCACTTTTAAGTTGTTAACGTAAACTTTTTTAAACCTTACTATATATCAAATTAGAGCTTTCTTATATATTTTACTAAGAATTATCACATGTTTTCTAATCTCTTAATACGTTCCTCTATTGGCGGATGACTTGAAAATAATGACTTAAACATAGCTTTTCTATTTCTTAGCGGGTTTTCTATCCATAATGATGCTGTTGCTTTGTTAGCAGCTTCTACTAATGGTTCTTTATCATCTCTTATCTTCTTTAAAGCACTTGCTAACCCTTCAGGATATCTTGTTAGTAATGCTCCATTTGCATCTGCTAGATACTCTCTTTTTCTTGATATTGCTAACTTCATTAACTCTCCAATTATTGGTGTTAGTATTGCAAGTACTAAAGCAACTATGATTAATGCTGGATGTACCCTACTCTCTCTATCTTTATTACCGAAAATGAATGATCTTAGCATGAAATCACTTAATAATACTAATACTCCTACTAATATTGTTGTCAGCATCATTACTCTTACATCATAATTTTTTATATGGCTTAACTCATGTCCTATTACACCTTCTAGTTCCTGCCTGCTTAGTTTACTTAATGCTCCTGTTGTTACTGTTACTGATGCATGTTTGTAATCTCTTCCTGTTGCGAATGCATTGATTGCTGTATCATTTATTACATAGACTTTTGGCATTGGTATTCCTGCTGCTATGCTTAGTCCCTCTACTGTGTGCCATAAATGTGGTTGACTTTTGACATTTACTTCCTTAGCTCCAGAAGTCTTTAGTATTATACTATCTCCTGAATAATATCCTATTAATGTAAAGATTATTGCTATAATTACAGCAATAGTTACACCTGATACTGCTCCTATTGTGAATATTCCTATTAAATAACCGAAGAATATTATCATTCCTATTACTAAGAATATTATCAAGTTAGACTTCCATTTGTTTGCTGTTATGTGATCATGGAAACTTATTCTTTCTGTCATAGGTATAAATTAGTTTTTTGGTTTAAAAAGATTATGTATGCTTATTTAAAGAAACTCTCTAAGAATATATACTACTTATAAGTAATTACAAATGGCAACATTTAAATAGTATTAAATCCATAATTTAAGTTATGAAGTTCAAAAATTTAGAACAAATAACTGGAACAACAAGGATATGGACTCCAGAATTAGATATAACCCTACCAATAGATTGTGCAGATATTCCAGATTTTCAAGAATGGGTTAATTGGAGTGGTTGGAAGGGTTATTCTCCTGATCATAAAGCATTTGATTTTGCAGCTTATTTAACTAAAGATGAACGCTGTATTTTAGGTCTTCCCAAAGAAACGCCTGTAAGAGCTATAGCAGATGGAGTTGTTAGACAAACTTCTTATGGTCTTGCAGACGTCCCATATGCCTGTTTTATGAATATTGAGCACAGTATAAAAAATAGTGGATTATTTACCTCTTATTATCATATTGATCCTAAAGTAAAAACAGGACAAGAAGTTAAAAAAGGTGACATTATAGCTACGCTTTACAAAGATGAAGGAAGTGATGAAGGTAAATTAGTTCATCTTCATTTTGAAATGAGAAATGGTTGGGAGATAAATGATAGAATAGTAAATCCAGAAACAATTTTTCATAGGTTAAATCAATATAGTGCTATACCTCAAGGAAATCCAGAATTTAAAATATTAGGTTTAGAAAAACAACCTGATATACATCTTGCCAATTTTAAGAAACTCTTAGTAGATAATACTTAAAAATTTTTCTAACATATCATGAATATTTTGATAAGTAAATTAGTTTCATAGCTTACAAAAATAAATTAAAACTTAACTTTTACAGGTGCTCTCTCAGATTCTGCTGTCTCAAAGAATTCTTTTTTTATGAATCCTAGCATTTTTCCTATTAAATTTGTTGGGAATGTTTGTAACTTTGTATTAAAACTTTCTACTGTATCATTGTAGTATTGTCTTGAATATGCTATCTTATTTTCTGTTCCTGTCAGTTCTTCTTGTAATTGTATGAAATTTGTATTAGCTTCTAGTTTTGGATAACTCTCTGCTACTGAGAATATTGTCTTTAATGCATCTGTTAACATGTTGTCTGCTTTTGCTTTTCCTACTGGTCCTTGCGCATTTAAGAATTGTGTTCTTGCTGCTGTTACCTCTTTTAATGTATCTTTCTCATGTTTCATATATCCTTTTACTGTCTCTATTAAATTTGGTATTAAATCAAATCTTCTCTTTAATTGTATGTCTATTTGTGACCATGCATTCTCTGCTCTGTTTCTTAAACTTACTAATCTATTGAATGAGAATATTAGCCAGAATACTATTAGTACTGGTATGATTATCAATGCCCATAATCCTGCGCTTAATGCCATGATAAATCTATATTTTTGTTTATTTATAAAACTTATGAAATCTTTCTCCATTTTCAACAATGCAATTTATATATTTTACTACTAAATAATTACAATGTGGCAGACGATAAAGCACTAGACATTGTACATATAGATAGAGATAAAGTCTATTTATTAGGTAGTTCAGATATTAATGTTAAAGATTTTGAAAAAGGTTTTAGTCTGATTAATACTGTTAATTTACAGGAAGGTTCTGATTTAGGTGATTTAGTTGTTACTTCAAGAGATAATGGCAGTAATTTTTATCTTTGCAGACCTAAAAATCAAGAAGATCCACTTTTCAAATCTTTAGATCCAAGACTAGAATCACTTTATGGAAGATTGGAAAAATTGCGGCCAGTAACTAGAGATCCTCAGATATTCCAGACTGTAAAGGAATTAGAAAAGATACTTAGAGAAGAAAAAAAAGTTCATGCTGAAGTGAAAGCAAGAAATGATCCTTTAATTTATGCTCCAGGTCAAAGTGATGATTATATTCATGTTAGAATGGAATTAAACAGGGCAAAAGATGTTATTGATGTTTTGTCTGAAGAGAATATAAGACGTGCTGAGATGATGAATGATCTGAAGTCAGTTCCTTTAGCTTATGATAATGAATTGGATAAGATGACCAGGGAAAAATATGGACCTCTTCTGGATGATAAGTGTAAATTATTATTTGCTGTTGGCGAACATTCTATGCTTACACTAATTTACAAGATGGTGGATACTGATAATAAAAAAGGACTTAACTTTAGGATTCCATTATTCGCTAATGCTTTGCTAAGATTCAGGGAAGAAGAGAGGGATTATGGTATGAGTATGCTGGATGCATTATATGTAGGTATTGAAAAGTTTGGTCCATCCTTAAAAAAGGCTGCTCTAAATATGAAAGGTTCTAGAAAACTTTCTAATAAGTTTGTTTATAGAGCAAAACCAGGAGATCCCAATTATTCCGGAATAATTGCTAAAGCTAATAGAGAACCAATACCATCACCAACCCATGAAGACGGACTATTGAATTATCGTTTCAGGATTTAATTTAAATCTGACTCTTTATAGTATATACTTCTTAGACGTTATTCTTTAATAATCTTAAATCTATTAAGTCTGTATGGAAAAAGAAACTAAGATAATTCAAAAAACAAATCCAGGAGATTCAAAAGCTTGGCTTCCTTGGTTAATACTTGGTATTATTGTTGTATT
>JBBSWW010000009.1:31090-32621 GCA_038046085.1 Nanobdellota archaeon
TATTCATCAAATTCTTTTGTTGGTATTACTACATCTTCATGTTTTGATTTTACTTCAAAGCACATTCCTACTACATTGTTTCCGTCTGGTCTTATGAATGTAAAGTCTTTTAAGAATACTTTATGATTATCCTCTATATCCAATCCAGATTCCTCTTTTACCTCCCTTTTTAATGTCTCCATTATATTTTCTCCTCTTTCTAGTTTTCCTCCTGGGAATGACCATTTTCCTGGAAATGCTATCTCATTTGGACTTCTTTTTATTATTAAAAATTTATTTCCTTGGTTATTTTTTATAAAAGCAGTTATTGCAACAATATGGTGTTTGTTGTCCATGTGTTTTTATTATATCTGTTATTAATAATTATTTCTATACTAAAAAAGAATATAAACTTCTCATTATCTTAATTCTTTATGAAAAAATTATTTTTATTATTGTTTCTTATCTTAGCTTTATCTTTTGCAGTTTCAGCTAAGGATTATCATTGGGATAATATATCTACTCATTTATACATTAATGATGATGGTTCTGTTAATGTTATGGAATCTCAGTCTTTTGTTTTTAATGATTCTTTCACTTTTGCTTATCGTTATTTTCATTTTGACCAGATTAGTTCTCTATCAGATATAAAGGTTTACGGAAAAAATAATACTGAGATTATTAACAAGGAAATATCTGATAAAGATAGTATGAAGTATGTTAAGTGGTTTTTCTATGCTAAAGATGAGAAAAGGACTTTTGTTCTTAATTATACAGTTGATGGCTTAGTTGAACATGGGCTATTGAAAGATAAGATTTTCTGGACTGCTGTTTTCAAGGATCATGAAAAAGATGTTAATTCAGCTCAGTTATTTGTTCATTTTCCTAAAGATGTTGATATCAATGATATTGGTTTTAGGACATCACCAGACTCAGATTTCAAAGTTATAGACTCAAGGACTATTTTATTTTCATTGAACAATAATCTTAAACCTTATTCTGTTTTTGATGTTGAATTCAAATTTCCTAGAGGAGTGGTCGCTTTCACAATTTTTGACTTATTCATTATTATAATAGAAGTTATAGCGATTATATTAACAATTTTAATGCCTATATTTATTTTCTTTAAATATAAGAAAGAACATGATATACTTGGTAGGGATCCTGATGTTTCTGATAAGGATGTAAGTTCTTACAGGCTTGCAACTCTTAAGCCTGCTATTGCTGGTGTCATTCTTGATAACTCTGTTAGCATGCGTGAGATTATTGCTACTATTATTGATCTGGCACAGAGAGGTTATATTCATATTAATGATGAATCCTCAGGGTCATTTTTTAAGTCTAAAAAATTTAGGTTAATTAAAACAAAAAATAATTTATCTTCATTAATGGATTATGAAAAAGTCATTATAGAGAGCATATTTGAATCTAAGAATGAGATTCTGATTTCTGATCTTAAGAATAAATTTTACAGAAAAGTTCCTAAAATTCAGGAGTTAATCTATAATCATGCTATAAACCTTAAGTTATATGATAATGATCCTCGTGATAT
>JBBSWW010000010.1:0-46717 GCA_038046085.1 Nanobdellota archaeon
CATTCATTCCATAAAACTCTTTATATAAAACAGAATCCTTATCATTCAATTGTAAGCTCATTATTATCAAATACCTCAAAAATATATAGTAAGCTGAACTTTATAAACCTTTCGATATTTACACCACTATAAAGTAGTATATAAAACCTAGAGGATATATTTTCTAGATTATTGTCATTTTTGATAGTTTAACTTACTTTTTGTCTGTTTCTTGTACTTTTTGTACATGTTATTGACTCGCTGCTTATATACTTCTTAATCTAATATTTATAGCATGATGCTCCACTTATGCTCCAGAATTGTTAATGAGTTTTATAAAGATTTAATAGAAGATAATATTATGTACACTTTTTCGTATGAAATTTCTAGTGATTTTATTATTCTTATGATTAATAAACATGTTTCACAATCAGTCATTTACGGACATAAAATCCTACAAGTTTTAAGAATAGTGGCTACAATATGTCTACAAAGCTTAAAAATTGTAAAAAATAATGTTAGTGTATATGCAATGCTAATACAAGACTTAAATATTAAAAATCATAATTGTAATGTGTACCCAATTACAAGAGTTATAAAATAAAGTGTGTACAATATACGTACCATGACTTATAAATCATAAAAAAATAATATAATTATGGAGGTAAAGCTTGGGAAAAACAAAAAACTGCTGAAGAACTCTATAATGCGTTATTGAATAAGTTATCTAAGATAGTAAAAGAAACAGAAAAGGAGTTAAGAAAACTTGAGGAGGAAAAAAATGGTTTATGAAGAAAAAACACCAAAAAAGAATGAAAGAGTAATGTTCAGGATAGAATATGACCTAATGAATGACATAAACAAGATTTCTCAAGATTTTGAAGACACACTATCAAGAACATCAAGAATGCTACTAAGACTAGGAATAAAAGAATATAACAGAAGACAAAAATTATTAGGAAAAGAAACAACAGGAGATTTGACATATAAGGATTAATATAAACTCAGAGTTTACATATAGAAACTAGAAGTTTATATAAACTAAAGTTAAAACGTTTAAACCTAAGTTTATATATCGTTTTTATTTATGTAATAACCTATTTTAAGATATATCGGCAAGCTTTATATAGTATCAATATTTACGATATATATGGCAGAAAAGGTAAAAGAAAGAATAATAAAAGTATTATTAAATAATCAGGTTTTAACTAAATATAGAATATCTAAATTAGCTAACGCTTCTTTTGGATGGACACATGCTTTTCTTAATAATTTAGAAAAATTAAAACTGATTAAAGATACAAAAGTTGTAAATGTTGAAGGTTTAGTCAATTATTGGCTTAAAATTAGAAAAAAACCTAAATATAAAGAGTATATGATACAAGAACCTTTAAAGATTATTAAAAACCTAAAACTAGACTATGCTATAACAACATATTTTGCTGAAAATGTCATACAAAAATATATATTTCCATCAAGACTTGATATTTACATAAAAGAAGAAGACTTAGAAAAATGGCATAAAATATTAACAAATAAAGGATTATATGGAAAAGGAAATGTAAGATTGTTAATAGATGATTCAGGACTGTTTATGTCAAGAAAAATAGAAAGAATGAAAATAGTATGCCTTCCTCAATTAATACTTGATTTAAAGCTTGAAGGTGGACCTTGTGAGGAAGCAGCTGAAATGTTAATGAAGAGGTTAAAAAATAATGTATAAAGAATTTGAGACAAAAACATCATATAAGTATTTACAAGAAGTGATTAATGCATTAGAAGAACCAATATGCATACTAGGAGGATGGGCTGTATTCTTCCAAGTAAACGATAAATTCCAGAAAGCACAAGGAAGACCATATTTAGGAAGCAGAGACGTAGACTTAGGATTTCATATAAAGAAAGACTCAACAATAGAAGAACTAAAAAATAGTTCACTAGCAAAATCAATAAAAATATTAGAAAACAAGCTAAAATTCAAACCATTAAGCTTCAGGTTAGTGAAAGAAATACATACAGAAAAAGATGAAGAGATAAAAGAAGGAGAAATAGTACCGATACACTTCATATTCCCAATGTATATAGATACTTTAGTAGATAATATTCCAAAAAACTTCAAAGAAGTATTCAAGTTCAGTCCAGCAGACGAACCATTGCTAAACTACGCATTCGAGAATGAAGAATACAGAGAAGAACTAAAAGAATTCAACAAAAAATTATGGCTACCGAAACCAGAATTATTACTAGCGACAAAACTAAACGCATTAAAATATAGAGACAAAGAACACAAGAAAATAAAAGACATATGCGACATATTCGCACTAATATGGTATTCAAAAGAAACAAAGAAAACACCTAAAAAGTTAAGCAATAGAATACCAAAAAGACTATCAAATAGATTACCAAGACAAAAACTAGCAGATAGAGTAGAAATATTCATAACTAAAAAGAAGATAAAAGAAGCATTATCAATAATAGAAAAAGAAGATTACGAAAAAGCAAGCATACAATTAAACCACACACCAGAAGAAATAAAAAGAGTAATAGAAACATTAAAAGAATAAAGAGGACTGAAATGAAAGAAGAATACGAAATCAAATTCTGGAAAGACTGGTTAAAAGGAGATAACTCTAAAAGATTAAAGTTAGTTAAGAATTTATCAATAATAAGAGAAGTTAAAGAATTGAATAATTTACCTGAAGAATTTAGAGAAAGAATGTTAGTTACATCATTAAACGGGTTCTTTGAAGACTTAGAAGCAGCAGTATATACAAAAATAAGACTGGAAAACAAGAAATCTAAAAATGGTAAGTGAAAAACCAGTAATATCATCAAGCCATGCTATAAACTGGTATATAGGAAATTATATAATGAATCCTAATAATGCTTTAAGAGACAATGAAGAATTATTAGATGAAGCACATAAGTGCCTGGAAAATCTAAAAATAGAATTAAAAAGTCAAAAAATGACACACAAACAATTCCTAGAACTAATTAAAGAAAGAGGAATATATGACAAGTATTATCATTACGAGAAAAATGAACATAAATGTGAAATATGTAAAAAATTAGGAATAAGCCAGAGATATTAAAAAAATGGATAGTTTAGAAAAACAATTACTAAATAAAAGCAAAGAAGAACTTATTGAAATACTTAAAAGACTAGTTAAGAATGATAAAGGCTTAGAATTATTCATTAATAATAATACAGACAATATCTATAAATTAATAAGAAACTTAAGATATGATGATTATGATCTAAGCGATTTTGTTAAAAGAACAAGAAGAATTCATGATTTAATCATAACAAAAGACAATAATTTACAAGAATTGCTAGAATTACTATATAAAATACTAAAAATAATGAACACGTATGACCAATCAAACTTATTAGACAATCTAGCTATCAAAATAACAAAAAGCATAAACAAAGAATTAAGAAAATTACCTAAAAATAAAGCACAAAAAATAAGAAAAGAAATAATATCAAAATTAGAATATCAAGAGTTTATAGAAGAAATATTAGAATAAACATAGAGGTGTAAGTATCTCTTAAATTATATAAAGCATACTTACATGGCAGATTTAGAGATATTTATTAAATATTTAAGCAACAGCAATATTTATATACCAGTTGCTATATATTTATAGCATATGCTACAAAAATATACCACATACAGGATTTTGCAAGAGTTCTTCGATAACCCATTAAAGAGTTTCCAGATGAGAGAAATATCAAGAAACACAAAAATATCACAACCATCAGTAATAAACCATCTAAAAGCATTAATAAAAGAAGAACTAATAATAAGAGAAAACAAAGGAATATACCCAACATACATAGCAAACAGAGACAACGAAAAATTCAAAATATACAAAAAAATTAATACCATATTAAGATTATACGAAACAAAACTAATAGACTACATAAACGATAATTGTTTCCCAAGAGTAATAATACTATTCGGATCAGCATCAATAGGAGAAGACACAGAAAAAAGTGATATAGACATCTACGTAGACTCAAAAACAAAAGAACTAAAACTAGAAAAATACGAAAAAATAATGAAAAGAAAAATAAACATATTATACGAAGAAAACTTCAACAAGATAAGCGAAGAATTAAAAAACAACCTAGTAAACGGAATAATAGTAAAAGGATATTTAAAAGCATTCTAAAAATGGAAAAACTAATCAAAATAACACCAAACACTGAAAGAGCAAAACACATACTAAAAATAGCAGAAATGACAATAGAAAGACTAAAACTAACAGACACCAAAGAATACGTAACACTAACAACAAAAGACTATTACGACGTAATAAAAGAACTAATGACAGCAATAGCATTACTAGACGGATATAAAACAGAAGGAGAAGGAGCACACAAAATACTAATAGAATACATAGGAATAAAATACAAAGAAATAGCAACACACGAAATAAAAACAGTAGAAGACATGAGAGAAAAAAGAAACAAAACATACTACGAAGGAATATTACTACCAGAAGACTACCTAGAAAAAAGAAGAGAAAACATAAACTCAACAATAAACAAACTAAAACAAATACTAAAAAACAAAATAGAAACAAATACTAAAAAATAATAGAAGAATATTTAAACAAGCTTTAATATAATATTATAGTTTGATTCAAAAGCCAGATATTGCAGTACAAAACTGCGTTCTAAATGAATACTCGTCCACGCCCGGGGCGTAAATATTTTCTATTATTTAATATTATTAAAAAACCTGTTACATAATCTGTAAGAACCGTAAGCAATAAAGAAAGCAGCAAAGACATCAATGCTATAATGAAGATGCATGAACAATACAGTCAATGCTAAAATTATTGTAGAAACTAAAAAGAAAATACCTAACTTAGTCTTCCTGAACAATAAAAAACCTAAAAATGGTACAGCAGTATGGCCTGAGAAGAAAAGATCATTATTGAACAAGAGAAGGTTATAGATATAATTTGCATGGATAACAACAGCATTTTCTGGAGTCTTAAGATGTGTAAGAGTGATAAAGAAACTCCTTATAAGAATAAGAAGGCTGAACTGGCTTATGACAATATGAAATTTCTTAGTATAGAAAAATAAAGGATATAATAAAAGAACTCCAATAACAAAAGCATAACCGTACAAGAAAATATATGAAAGGTCAAAGACTGGAATCCTATCAAGAATAATATCAGAAGCAACAGCTTCACCAGCCCTTGATACATAATTACCAGAAAAATAATCAAGAATCACAGCAATGACAAGGAAAAGGAAAGAAATCAATATCTGGAATTTATGCTCAACAAATTCTTTCTTACATAATTGTAATCTGTTCATAAGCTAAAATTGATTCAATCATTTATAAATAATACTATGAAGAACTTTGAGAACGCATAGACCTTCTTTTCATGAAGCCCATTATTTGAAGAATTATAGTAACAACACCTAAAGCCACCATGACAATCTCTATAATAGTGAATTTAGTTCCAGACCTAAGGTATACCTGCATCACAAAATGAGTGAAAGCCAGAATAAAAGCTATATAGTTAAAACGATGAATAAACTTCCAATACCTACCTAAGAGCCTCATAGAATAATCATTAGATGTCAAGAACAGAATAGATATTATAAAAGCAGCGAACAAACCTAAAGTCAGGAAAGGGAAACTAAATATCAATAAAAAGTTCCATTGCAACCCCCAAATTAATACTGATAAGAAATGAACTAATACAAAGAAAAAAGTGATGATACCAATAGATCTTCTAGGCTCAAGCAAAGGAGCAAAAACTTTAGGATTAAGAACAACTAAAGGACCAATAATCAGACTAATACATAATAGCATGAAAGCTGCTAAACCTGAAAACTGAGTGAAGAAAGCATTCGGGCCAGTAACTGCCATAAAATAAGACAATAAAGAAACAATAGCTAAAATAATTAATGTGAATAAGCTACTAGTCTTTTGCATACTAAAAAATCAATATAAGTTATTTAAAAATGTTATGTATATCATTTTCTTCAAAAATATAATCAATAGCATTGCGATTAAATGGAACATCAAGTCTTAAACGGTTATGAGTCAAAATACCTGCCAAAACACCAGCAGCCAATCCAATAACAACACTATTAGTACCTAAAGTTGTAAATGAACCAACAACTAATACTGATGCTAAAGGACCATTTTTAGGGAAATAATTTTGATTCCTAACCCTAAACAAAAAATCTGCCTTCAATGAATCCCTATCACCATCCAAATCTCCAGCAGGAAACTCACCAGTAGAGATTACTAATTTTTTATTCTCTCTTATAGTCCAGCAATCAACAAAATATTCACTGGTACTAGCTTTTTTAGTTCTAGTAAAAGCATTACTATAGGTATTGTTCCAATATTCTCTCCTGTTAAGAAATTGGTTGTTAAAAATATTATTAGTCCAATAAAAATGTCTTTCTGCTTCTCCAAGCATAAAATCAGTAGTTAAAGGATTAAAATTGTATGTATAACCTGAACTAATTGCAAGATCTTCCAGGGTATTTGGATCACTATTATCTAAAGCATCATAAAAAAATTTCTTATCCATAAAAATATGACTATGAGAAAATTTAAAAGCTTATTTTATCAAGACTTTAATAACTTCAGGAAGATCTGCTTTCTCAAATTCACTAATATCCTTCTTATTATTAACAGGCTTCCAGAAACCAAGATGCTTAAACATCCTAAAATTAATCTTAGGGAAAACATCATATTCAATGCTACCTTTATCTGGAAGATGTTTTAAGATATCAGATCTAATAAAAAAATACCATCCGCAATTAACCCAGTCATTAAGAACAGGTTTTTCAACAAATTTACCATAACCATCAACTTCTTTTATTAATCCAAAAGGGAGCATAGGATGAGCAACACAGACAGAATTTTCACTTAAGTTTTCTAAATCTTTAATATTAATATCAGTAATATCATCACAATTCAGTACTATAACTTTATCTGAACTAGACATTAGTAAAGCTTTCTTAATACCACCAGCAGTACCTAAAGGTTCATTTTCAATACAGAATTTAATATTATTATCAGGATAATTAGAGTTAACAAAATCAATAATTTCTTGATAACGATGACCAACTGAAATAATAATATTATCAACTTTATCTTTAAAATAATCAATCTGATAAAATAAAACAGGTTTACCTCTTACAGGAACCATAGGCTTAGGCAAGATATCTTCCATACGAGTACTTTTACCACCTGCTAAGATAACTACATCCATAAACTTAATAGAAAAAGTTGTTATATAAAGATTTCCTTGATTAAACCAATATTTTAAAAATGTTACCTTATTAGCAATATAATGGCAAGTGTAAATATATTACAATATGGTTGTACAGCAAATTATGATAATGGAAACATAATAGCAGGATTATTAATAGAGAATAATCATAGTATAGTAAACAATACAGAAGAAGCAGATGTAGTAATAGTAAATAGTTGTACAGTAAAAGGAAAAACAGCAGATAAGATCCACCATAAAATCAGAGAATTAATAGAAGATGGGAAAAAATTAGTTGTTACAGGATGTATGCCATCTGCTGATAATAAATTATTAAAAGAGATAGCACCAAAAGCTGCATTAATTAGTACACAGAATATAACTGAAATAAACAATGTAATAAATAAATTATTAGAAGGGGAGAATTTAATATTAACAAATAAGAGAAAAGAGATAAAACTAGGATTACCGAAATTAAATCCCGATAATAAGATAGCATCTATTCAGATCTCTGAAGGATGCACATCTAATTGCGGATTTTGTTCAACTAAGTTAGCAAAAGGAAACCTATTTTCATATCCAAAAGAAAAAATAATAGAAGAAGTAAAAAAATATGTAAATCAAGGATATAAAAGAATAAATTTGACTAGTACAGATAATGGATGTTATGGAATAGACTTAGGATATAACTTAGTTGATTTATTAAAAGATGTAATAGAAATAGATGGAGATTTTAATGTAAGAGTTGGAATGTCAAACCCAGAACATGTTAAAAGATATTACAAAGAACTAGCTGAACTTTATAATAATGAAAAGATAATGAAATTCATCCATATACCAGTACAAGCTGGAAGTGATAAAGTATTACAAGAGATGAACAGAAAATATACAGTAAAAGAGTATAAAGAAATAGTAAATGAATTCAGAAAACAGATACCAGGAATAACAATAGCAACTGATATCATAGTAGGATACCCAAGCGAGAGTGAAGAAGATTTCAAAGAAACTATTGAATTAGTAAAAGAAATAAAATTTGAAGTAATGAATATTAGTAAATTTGCATCAAGGCCAAGAACAAAAGCAAGCAAAATGAAACAGCTAACAAGTGAGACAATAAAAGAGAGAAGTGTAGAAATAACAAAAGTATATCTAGAAACAAAAGAAAACAAAGAAGATTTTATTGAAATGGAGATGATATGATACAAGTAAATTTCGAACAAGTTGTAAATGCACATATTCCTAATATAAAAATAGAAGAAGTAGGCTATATAGGCAGAAGAGTATATGTGATGTTAAGAATGCCAGATGATGTAATGCATTTTTACACATGTTTTGAACAAAAAGGTGCTCATGGAGATGTTGAACAAGAGAATATTGATGAAGATTGGATAAAAAGAATGTGGGAAAGATCAGGACTAGATACAAGACTCGAAGATTTAGAAAGATTAGATAATGGAAGAATATCAATAGCAAATGTAGCAAGAAGAATAAAACGTGGCGTAGGAAAAACACATTATATGACACGTTACAGTGTTAAACATAGAGAAGAGTATACAACTGTAACTATAGAATCAAAAGATTAGAATCTTAAAACATAACCGTAAGGTGATTCAGAATTACCAGAAACAATAACTTTCTTATTTCTTAAAGGATAAGCATGATATAAACTTAAAACTTTAGAAGCTTTCTTAATAGAATTAAGATCATAACCAGAAACAACTAATACAGATGTTCTTTCATTATTGAATAACTGTAAAAGACCTTCACCTGATCTAAGACCTAATGAACAATCCTTAGACTGAGTGTAATAAGATATCAGTGAGTTAGTACAAGAGTCACCAATCAAGATAAGATTATGTTCACCCTGAGGAATATCTGAAACAGTAACAATCTTAGGTTCAAATGTATCAGAAAGTTTTATACTGTTAATAATATTATTAGCTGCATCAAATTCAGCAATAGTATAACTATTAGGAAGAACAATATATAATGAATTATAATTATTATTCTTGATAAAAGGATAAGGATAATTAGCTAAAGTAATCTTATCACCTGTGTAAACAACATTACCAGTATAGAAACTACCAAAAGTAGATATAAAAACAAGAGCTAAAACTAAAAACACCCCAAAAAGAATATGCCTATCTTCCATAATATCTATATCAGGATGAAATTGTTATATAAATGTTACGTTCCTGTTGAAAAAGTCTTTTAGTGAATCTGAATATTATCTTGAAACCAATTGAATATTATCAAAAGTTTAATTAATCTATAATAATGAGTTTATTTAATGATATTGAATCTTTTTAAAAAAGCAGGTATAATACCCCAGATTCTTATTAGTATTAAAAAAATTGGTTATTTCCCTGAAAAAGATGAAGAGAAACTTATATGGGTATCTACAAAATATAATGAACTATTCTTTGATGATTTCCACCCAAGTAGTTATAGCATTTTAGTCATTACATTAACTAAATATTTTAGTACACTTTATATTAAAAATGAAGAACAAAAAGAAAGATGTACAGCAATACTAAAAAATATAAATAATATCAAAGAGATATTGCCTGTTATGTTTCACCAAATACAAATTGATCAAGTTGAATTAAATATTCATGAATTAAACAATACCCTAAGACAACTATCTATCTTATTAGAAGAAGAACACATTTTTGAAGAAAATAATTACAAAACCGATAAAAAAATTGCATTACAAGTTATCAATGAACTTCCTGAAGTAATAAAAAAAGATTTAAAAGAGATTATTAAAACAAAAAGTTTAGGTAAATTATATACATTAATAACTGCTAACTTAAGAACTAAAGTTCCAAAGTATAAAACATTAGAAAACCTAAATTTAGATTATTTATGCATAGTGCTAGAATTCATTTTAGAACATTTTTCTCATATATTTCAAGATAGAGAATCTTTACATAGTGTTCTGAGAGTTTCCATAACAAGCGAATTAGTTATGATAATAGCAAATTTTAGATGTACATTAATTATACCAAGATTTACAATATGGTTATCATCACCAACAACTGATGAAGTTCTAAGACATGCATTAGCTGAATCTTTAATTGAACTTGGTTCAAGAAAAGAAATAATCCCAATATTAAGACAGTACAACCAGAGTTATAGAATAGCAGATATATTATCATCTTTATCAACAGAAACTAGAGATCAAAGATTATATTCGGGAGTTGATGATGAAAAATTCTGGGATCAAAAAAGAAATATTGTGAGGAAAGACTTTAATAAAACAGGATCAGAAACAATATTGCTTGGAGGAAAACTAGCTGGAAAAGTAATAATCAGAGTAGTAAGTGAAAGAGCACTTCTTACATGGAAAAAAGCATTAGAATCAGAGATATGGAAAAAAGAAGGTTTTGATTATATACCAATAGAACCAATATTAACAAAAAATGGAAAGTTAAGAGCATATAAAACAGTATATGGCGAATACAGAGTCTATACTAAAGTATTAGGTCCGAACTTGGTAAGCTTTCTAACAAATCCAGAAAACCGAAAATATTCTAAAGAACTATATATTCTAAGAGGAAAAATAATAAGAGCACTTGAAGAAATAGAAATAAGCCACGGACATGATCATGAATTCAATTTCTGCATATCAAAAGAAGATGATGAGATAAAACTCTATATGATAGACTTTGATCAATCAATAAGCAAATAATTAAATCATATATAAAAAAAAGTAAATTAAAAAAGAAAATATTTATTGTGCTGTTCCGTTAGAATCCTTAAACTTCTTATGAGAAGGTTCGAAATCTTTCCAAGCAAGGTCAAACATATTCTCCAAAGCACCTGCAAAGAAAGGGGTATTAACCCAGACACCTACATCATAAGTTGGATGGACATCATCATCATGCATCAACATGAATAATAAATCCTTACCATCAACAACACAGAAACGTGCATTCATATTGCCTGAATCCTTAACTTCTGCAACATTCTTAAGTTCCTTAATATGATTAGCTGCATCCTTAGATAATGGAGCTGCAATCCTGATGTTAACACCTTTCTTGTTAAGTTTCTGGAACAAAGGCTTCAAAGCTTCTGCTTTCCTGATGAAACCTTTAGAAGTTGTGCAGATAGTAACAGATTTTTCAGCATTCTTAACCATACTCTCTAACTGAGTGTACAGGTTATGCTTTCCTCTGATAGCACCTGAAAGATCTGTAGCATCAACAAATTCAATACCTTGCTTATGTAAAGTATCTAATTCCTTAAGAACTTCAGAATTGTTAAGTTCTTTTAACTTAGTAATGTTATCATCAGCTTCTTCCTGAATCAGTTTCTTAACTCTTTCAACAACTTCAGTAGGTTCAACTGCTATATACTTGATAGGCTTACCTAATTTCATAACAACAAAACCTTTCTTCTCTAAAGTTTCAAGAACATCATAAGCTCTAGATCTCGGAACATGTCCAATATTAGATAATTCACCTGCAGTTGAGACTCCTCTGGATAATAATGCAGTCCAAATTCTTACTTCATATAAATTTAAATTAAAGTATCTCCTTAACTTGCTTAAAAGCTCTTCTTTGACAATCATCAAAAACCCTCCCAGGTTCACCCTCTTTTTTTAATCACAGGTGTTTTATACATTCAATAGTGATAAAACTAATATTTAAATGTTGTTGTAAAAAAAATCACTAGAGACTAGGTTATTGGTGACAAGATTATTTATTTCTTCCTCTTTGTGCATCATAAGTTATCTTTATTTCATCAATAAAATTGATATCTGAAACTTTTTTGTCTATACGTAATGAAATAATTCTTGGAAATCTGAGAGAAAACCCTGAAGAGGAATCATTACTAGCTTGAATTTCTTCAAAAGCAACTTCAATAATAACTTGTGGCTTAACATTTACTGTTTTTCCTTCTGTTGAAATAATTAAAGGTTTCAATAAATTAGTAATTTCTTCAAAAGTTGTACCTTCCTCTTCTTTTTCCTTTAATCCGCTGCCAACTTTACCAATCTCCAAAAGATTTCCACTACTATCTTGACAGGCAACAGTAAAAGAAGTAAACCAACCAGTTCTTTTACCTTCACCATGATCTGCTTTAACAATAACTAGATCCAAAGTATCTAAAATAGGTTTAATCTTAACACCATAACCAACTCTTGAACCTGGTTTATACTCTCCAGATAAATTCTTAGCCATAATACCTTCATTGCCTAAAGATAAAGATTCTTCATAGAATTTCTTAGCTGTATCAATATCATCAGTGACTACTTGCTTAGCTGGCTGAATCTTTTCAGGGATATTAGGAACAATCTTTTCAATCATATTACGTCTTCTAACAAAAGGAGCACTAATCAAAGATTCATTATTCAAAGAGATAATATCAAAAACATTAACCATAACAGGAACTTCCTTGACTAATTTCTCAATATCATATTTTCTCTTAATCCTTTGAGAGATATTCTGGAAAGACAACCATTTATGAGAAACAGGATCAATACCAATAATCTCAGCATCTAAAATAAAATTATCACCTTTAACAGTTTTTTTTATTAAATCAACAACATCAGGAAATTGTTTAGTAACGTTCTCTAATCTTCTAGTGTATAATAATATTTTACCATTATTGTTATGAATTTGTAACCTAAAACCATCATATTTGTATTCTAAAGCTAAAGGTTTGCCTACTGTTTCAAAAGCTTCCTCAACTGACTTAACTTTCTGATAAAGCATTACATTTATAGGTTTACCAGCTTTTAGAGTGATCTTTTCTAAAGCATTTATACCCTGTTCCTTAATTATTTTAAAAACTTCAGCAAAATCATTAGTTAAATCATAACCATGCTGCACTTTATCAACAAACAAATCATATTCTTTACGATTATTATCAGGTAATTTGAATTCATTATTAGATTGTTCATAAGATAATCTTAGTTTATCAGAAAAGAAACACCAAACTATTGCATCTCTTAAAGTACTATCTGCAGCACCAGTACGCATCTGTTCTAGAATTAGTCTAACAATAAACTTAGCTTCTAAAGGAGTAGCTGAAGTAAGTAATTCACTGATTAACCCAACTTTTTTATTAACAGTACCATCACCTTCCAAATCAGCTAAATCTCTAATATTATTATAAACTAAATCAACAGTAAGCCTTACATTTTGTAAAGTAACTTGTTTCTTATTTTTAATAAGTTCAAAAGCAACTTCACCAAGATCACCTAATTTAGAGAATAAGTTAACAACAGTTTCTTTAGAATTACCAGTAGAAGTCTCTAGAGCTTTCATGACAATCTTATCTGAAACACCAATCTTTCTTTCATCCCAAGCTGGAAATACTTTGCCTCTTATTAGGTTAATAAAAAGTTCAGGATCATTCTCTTTAACAATATCCTTAAGAAGTTTAGTGATGATAAAAGTTTTTTCCAACCTTTTAGAGGTTTTTTCAAGCTCCTCAAAATATTCAGCAAGCTTTAGATAATCCATTAAAGAAATTGATTCTGTCATAGGATAAAAAGATTGCGGTAATCAAAGGAAAATAATATAAATAAGTAAAAAAATAATAATTTAGGAGAAAAATTCTGACTATTTTCAAGAAATTCTATCATAGAGGGACAATTAGTACTAAAATAATCATAACTAACAAGAAGTATATTATTAAGGAAAATTATATTTATAAATAGAAACCTGTAGTATTATAATATAAATTTAAGTTCAATTCATTAATGTTTTATTGGCGTAAAACATTTGGGCAATTGAAATGAACTCTTTTTGGGCATGGTTAGTTAGACCAATATTAAATCCATTCAAACTTTGGCGAGTTAAAATGAATTCTAAGAGTAGATAGTGTGAACTATATTAAATACTTTATGGTAGTCGAGCACATACTACTAAAATAGTACAAGGAAAAAAGAGGAGAATCGGGGGAGAAAAAAATGGAGTTTATTATACAAAGCGCATTGGAAAGTGCACAAAACAACATAAATGAAGACTTAAATATAGGGCATGCTAATATCAAGGTATTTGGTTGTGGTGGTGGCGGAAGCAACATGACAACATGGTTATACAAGAAAGGAGTAAAAGGAGCTGAAATTATTGCTGCTAATACTGATAAACAACACTTAGATATGATGAGTGCTGACAAAAAAATCCTAATCGGAAGAGATCTTACAAGAGGACTTGGAGCAGGCGGATATGCTAATGTTGGTATGGAAGCTGCTAAAGAACAATTAGCAGAAATCAAAGATTCATTAAAGAATGCTGATATGGTATTCATCTGCGCTGGAATGGGTGGAGGAACAGGAACAGGTTCAGCACCAGTAGTGGCACAAGCTGCAAGAGATACTGGAGCAATAGTAATTGGAACAGTAACAACACCTTTCACAATTGAGAGAGCAAGAGTAGACAAAGCAGAATTCGGATTACAACAATTAAGAAATGTATCAGATACTGTAATTGTAATTGACAACAACAGGTTAGTACAGATTGCTGGAAATTTACCAGTACAACAAGCATTCGCAGTAGCAAACGAGTTAGTTGCAACAATGATAAAAGGAATAGTAGAGATCATTGCAGTACCTAGCCTAGTAAACTTGGACTACGCAGATGTAAAAGCTATCATGACAAATGGTGGAGTATCTGTAGTTGGAGTTGGAGAGTCTGATGGTGAGAGAAGAGTTGAAGAAGCAACAAAAAGAGCTTTGACAAATCCTTTATTAGATGTATCATACAAGGGAGCAACAGGAGCATTAATCCATGTAACTGGCGGACCTGATATGACATTAGATGAAGTAAACAGATGCGGTGAGTTAGTAACTGAATCATTAGATGCTGACGCAAACTGTATCTGGGGTGCAAGAGTAGAGGATGCAATGAAAGGAAAAGTAAGAGTCATGACCATCATCACTGGAGTACAAAGCCCATATGTTCTAGGAAAAGGAGCATCACCACAGAATGCTAGCCAGAGAATGGAAAAGTCCAGAACAATGAGCAGAGAACTAGGAATAGATGTAGTACACGGAAAGTATTACTAACTTCATGCTTTTAGGGCAAATGTGTAGAATTCTTCTACCCCCTCAAACGCCCTAAAAAACCCTATAATGGCTGGGACGAAACAAAATAGTTCCAGCCTTTATTTATTTTTTTATTGAATATAAACTAATTTTTGACTTCTACCTTCTCCTTCTATTTTAAATTTTCCAGGATAGATATCAGATATTGCTTTTAAGTGCGAATTATCATATAATTTTTTTATTAAATGTCTTACTGTGCTTCCTTCAAAATCCCTAGCTCTTACATTAATTAATTGTTCTTCACTCAAATCTAACATCTCTTCTAAATACCACTTTATTGCTTCTTTACTTTTTTCTATAGCATCTTTTCTTTTCCAAAATTCTTTAGGAAGTCTATAAAACTCCCATGGTTTGAATTGAGAATAAGCATCACCTAATGCCTCAACAGCACAACCCCTATAAGATATTATCAACATTGGATTTAATGACGCTCTAATAAAATCTTCTCTAGTTACTTTAATTGCTTGTTCTGTCCTTAATCCTAAATGTTCTTCAACAAGCCATCTAGTAGCAGTCCTAGCATTATCTCTTCCTTTATCTCCAGCCCAATAAGATCTTGGAACTTTTGAAAACTCCCAATGTTTAAAACTATTAGGATAAACATCAAGAACAGCTTTTACAGGAGAATCATCATAAACAGTTCTCAGCATATGAGCTAAACCTCTTTCTTCAAAATCATAACTTGTTAAAATATTAGCCTTATCTGCAGGCATTCCTAATTCTCTCTCAAGCAAAAATCTTGTAATAATGCGAGCATTTCTACTATTATCCTTAAAGAACCTACGAGGAAAAGTTGATAATCCCAATCTTACATCTTGATATGTTTCTATAACACTCTTTTCAAGAGCAGAATCCATATCCAATTGAAAAACAGAACTATGTTCTAAAGGATGAAATTTCATAACTAACCTTAACTGTCCAATTATCATATCAAGATTCTTACGAACATAATCAACAGTCAAGTTAGATATCAATGAAGAACTACCATTATTAACAAGATGAGTAAGATAAAACGTTTCTTCAGCAGAAAGATGTTCAGAAAGAAAAACTAAAGCTTGATGATTATCACTACCTAATTGGCGTTCTCCATCCTCGTTATTATTGGAAGAATTCCTTAACTCTAAACGTTTAGATAAAGAATCAATAGAGATAGCATTAACTAAAGCATCCCTAACAGGAAAATATCTAGAAATAACATCAGTAGTAATTCCATAAACTTCATGTTCTGCAACACCACCAACATTATCAACCCTATTTTTAACACGAACCCTTGAAATGTCACGAGCTCTAACAAACTTATCATCAGGAACATCAGAAAAATTTAAAATCAAATCGACAAAATCAAACCTATCCATAAAAATAGATTATAAAATATATTTATAAGATTAACTCACTTCTTCTTAACAAAACTTTCATGGATCTTATCCTTAAGTTTTTCAACATGATGAGTAATATGTTTAGACATAGGGAAAGCACTCCTAGAATTGTCCATCCTATTACCCCAAGAGCCATAGAAAACAAAGTTATCAAGAGGTTCACGACCAATAGATTCTTCTTCAACTTTAGAATAGCCTAAACAAACAATAGCCTGAGGTCTTGCATCACCTGGAATACCTAAAATCCTAGATAATTCAATTTCATCAAAAGTACCAACCCAACAACTAGATAATCCTAAGTCATGAGCTTTTAATAATAAGTTCTGAATAGCTGCAGAAACACCCTGAATAGAATAAAGAGCTTCACCACGGGAACCATAAAATTTAGTAATCTTATTCATATCAGAACATACAACAACAAGAACAGGAGCAGAAATCATCCAATCATTATCATCACATAATTTCACTATTTGAGATCTTAAAGACTTATCAGAGATAACAATAAACTTCCAATTCTGGGAATTACCAGCAGAAGGAGCATATCTTGCAGCATTCAAACATTCAGAAACTAATTTATGATCAACATCATTAGACTTGAAAGACCTGACAGATTTCCTACCAATAATACACTTATCTAATTCCATAACTATATTTTTGAATAATTTTAAATATAAATATATCGATTAATTAATAAATTGTTACCTACTATAAAGAATAATGAAAAAGTGGGTACATAATATAGAATTAATAGTAGACAAATTAATACCATTCTTACTAATAATATTAACAGCAATAATAGTACTAGAACTAACAGCACATGAACTAGCAGAAAAATACCATACCTACATACAGATATTTGATTATTTATTGATAACAACATTCGTAATAGACTTAGGATTCAAGTATCACAGAATAAGAAACATACCACAATTCATAAAAGAGTGCTGGCTGGATATAATAGCAATATTCCCATTTTTTATAGTATTCAGGTTCTTTGAGGGATTACTAGGGATATTAGGAATAAGCGAGGCAACAGCACAAGCACAAAAAGTATTACATGTAGGAGTAGGGGTAGAGAAAGAACTAGCAGCAACTGTAAAAGAGGGATCAAGAGTAGCAGAAGAACTAAGCAGAGCAGAAAAACTAACAAAATATCTAAGAGCAGGAGCAAGAAGTTTAAGATTATTAAAATTAAAAGATAAAAAAGTAAGAAGAGGAGTTGAAAAAGAACTAACAAGCGGAGAGGAAATAATCCTAGGAACAGTATTCTATGAGAAACCAGGAATAATGAAAAAACACCTAATATTAAAAAAGTAGATTTTATAAACAAAAAATAAGGTATAAATAACATGAAAGAAGGAGAGAGAACAGAAATAAAGACAAAAGATGGAAATAAAACAGGAATAATATTGCCATCAACAGAAAAAGATACAATAATACTAAAACTAGATTCAGGATATAACATAGGAATAGACAAGAAAAATATAATAAGTTCTAAAACAATAGATAAAGAAAGTAAAACTTCTAAAAAATGGGAGAAGATGTTAGATGAAGAAAAGAAAACAGCACATAAAGAAGAAAATAATAAAAATCTGAAAACAATATTGATATTACATACTGGAGGAACAATTGCTTCTCGTGTAAGCTATAAGACAGGAGCAGTAGCACCAAATTTCAGCCCAGAAGAATTACTACAGATTTTCCCAGAATTAAAAAATCTTGTAAATATAAAATCAAAACTAGCAGGAATAATGTTCTCAGAAGACATGAGATTTGCACATTATAACAGATTAGCAAAAGAGATAGAGAAAGAGATCAATAATGTAGATGGAATAATAATAACACATGGAACAGATACATTAGCAATAACAAGTGCAGCATTAGCTTTTGCATTAGAAAATCTGAACAAACCAGTAATATTAGTAGGAGCACAAAGATCAAGCGACAGACCAAGCAGTGATGCAGCATTAAACTTAATATGTGCAGCACAATTCATAGCAAAAACAGAATACAATGAGGTAGCGATATGCATGCATGGAAAATCAAGTGATGAAAATTGTTATATATTACCAGCAACAAAAACAAGAAAAATGCATAGTTCAAGAAGAGATGCATTCAAGGCAATAAATTCAAAACCAATAGCAGAAGTAACAAAAACAGGAAATGTAAAATTCTTAGAACATTATAATAAAAAAGAACATTCAGAAAAATTAAAATTAAAATTATACAATGAAAAACTAAAGATAGGAATCTTAAGAGCACATCCAAACATGTTTGCAGATGAAATAAAGAACTATAGCAAATTTGATGGATTAATAATAGAAGGATATGGAATAGCAGGAAATTTCCCAATAAATGTAGTAGACAAAGAGACAAAAGAGCATGACATAATATTAAAAGAATTAACAAAATTAAGCAAAAAAATACCAGTAGTAGCAACAACACAGTGCATATTCGGAAATGTAAACATGAATGTATATGATACTGGAAGAAAACAACAAGAAGCAGGAATACTAGGAAACTTACTAGATATGACAACAGAGACAGCATTCATAAAACTAGCATGGTTGTTAAGTAATTATAAAGACAAAGAAACAAGAGAACTAATCTCTAAGAATTTACATGGAGAGATAAATCACAGAATAGAGTATCAGGAAGAATTTATTTAAAAAATTATACGAAAATTATATAAAGTTTAGAGATTATAAAGATATATGACAAAAACCATAACTAAACAACAAAGGAAAGTTAAGCATAAAGAAGAGGATATAGACTATGATTTTATAAGACAAATTGAAAATAGTTTGGAAGACTTAAAAAAAGGAAGAATTAGGAGAATTGTTTAAAGTCTTCTTTATTAAATAACACACATTTATCGCAAGATATTAACAGATGATTTGATAGAGAAAATCTAGAATTTCTTATCTTATCAGTAAAATAGTACAAAATTATCTTCATTCCATAATCATTTCTAATTTTTTCTAATACTGGAACAAAATCTGTGTCACATGAAATTAGCATTATTAGATCTGCTTTTTTATTCAATGAAATATCCATAAGATCTATAGTAATTAGCGTGTCAACACCTTTTTGGTAATATTTATTATCTATCTTTTGTAACCTCCCCTCTCTAATTATTACTGAATTATTTTTCAATTTTGAAATAAATGAATCGTAGCCTTTCTTCCTATTAGTCTCTTCAGTATTTGGATTATAGCTTTGATATGGTGGAGCTGTATAATAAAATATTTTCTCACAGTTAATTTTTTCCTTTTTACATAAATATTCAGAAAATTTTTTAATATTTAATCTAATATATTTTCCATTACCAAAGTATTTACATAAAAGCGATAGATAGGCACCGTCTATAATTACATATGCATTTTTCATACTTTAAGATAACTTTTATAATTAAAACGTCTTATGTAACTTTTAATGAAAAGCTTACAATTTTTATACAGAAAGTTTTATAAATTCTAAGATATGATCAATTATAACATTTTCCCTAGTGTTCCTATCTAATAAATAGGGACGCTAGATGATTATTCTCATAATTATTTTACTAAGATTTATAAATTAAACAACAACTAGAATTCTTAATGATAAGCATAGTAATAACAGCATACAAAGAGCCTAAAACAATAGGAAAAGCAATAGAGGCATTCAAGAATCAAAAAATAAAAGAGAAACATGAGATAATAGTGGCAGCACCAGATGAAGAGACAATACAAGAAGCAAGAAAACATAAAGTAAAGATAATAAAAGATGAAAACAAAGGAAAACCATCAGCATTAAATCTAGTATTTGAGAAAACAAGAAAATCAGACATATTAATATTAACAGATGGAGATGTCTATGTATCTGAGAATTCTATAAATGAATTAGTAAAACAATTCAGAGATGAAAAAATAGGAGCAGCAACAGGAAGACCAATATCATTAAACGATAAAAATACCATGCTAGGATACTGGAGTCATCTCTTAACAGACATAGGAGCACATGAGACGAGAAGCAATCTAGTCAAAGAAGGAAAATTCATAGTATGTTCAGGATATCTAATGGCAATAAGAAATAAAATAGTAGATGTAATACCACCAGATTGTTTAAGCGATGATGCAGTAATATCAAATCTAATATATGCAAAAGGACACAAGATAACATACAGTCCAGAAGCAAAAGTATATGTAAAATATCCAGATAATTTTAAAGATTGGATGAAACAGAAAAGAAGAAGTGCAGGAGGGTATTTACAGATAAAAAAATATGCATACAGAAGCGATGGAATGAGAAGTTTCACAAAAGAGAGTGCTGGAATATTAAGAGCATTAAGATATCCAAATAACATAAAAGAATTCTATTGGACAATAATATTAGTAATAGCAAGACTATATCTATGGTTAATAATATTCATAGACTTCAAAATATTAAGAAGAAAACTATTCAAAGATACAGGATGGGAAAGAATAGAGAGCACTAAATAATTAACTTTATAAGCCATAATAAAACCTAGATTTTAGATGAATAAAGAGAAAATAAAATCCTGGATGAAAGAAAAACATAATTCATTATTTCTATTAATATTATTATTTGCACTTGGAATAAGATTATTATATTTAAATGCGAATGCTGCTGTATGGTGGGATGAAGCAAGTTACTTATCAACAGCAAAACATTGGTTTTTTAATGTAAATTATGTACCAAATCCGCAGAATGCAGTATTTTTCCCATTGTTATTAGGAATATTCCTTAAGATAGGATTAAATGAATTATTAGTAAAATTCCTAATAGTAGTAATACCTTCAGCAGGAATTGTTGCAGTAACTTACTTATTAGGAAAAGAGATGTACGATGAAAGCATAGGATTAATAGCAAGCTTCATAATGAGTGTATTCTGGGTTAGTGTATTCTGGACAACAAGATTCCAACCTGACTTTTTAGCATTATTCTTCCAGATACTAAGCATATATTATTTCTGGATATGGTACAAACATAAGAAAAATATGAATTTATATTTAGCAGGATTATTCTTAGGACTGGCATTCATAACAAGAACACAGAGCATATTATTAGCAGGAATATACATAATATTCTTATTAATAACAGAGAACATAACAAAGATAATAAAAAATAAACATCTATGGATAACAGGAATAATAAGTTTTCTAACAGTATTGCCTTACTTAATATACAATCAGATAAATTATAAGAATGTATTAGCATTCAGTTCAGGATATAACAGCCAAATAGTCAGCAATACACCATTCGGATGGCATATACTAAATTTTTTAAAAACATATACAGGATTTGATGCGATAAGCTGGGTATATTTCATATTATTCATAGTAGGAATAGTAACATTATTAGACCTAATATTAGGATTTGACCAGATAAGAAAAAGTGATAATATAAAAATAAAAGCAGATCTGATGAATGTAATAATAATGTTAGCAGTACTAGCATTTTTCATATTCTATATAAGAGTAGCAGAGGACAGGTGGATAATACTAACAGCAGCACCAATGTTCTATTTCATAGGAAAAGGAATCTATTACATATTAGGATTTTTCAAGAACATGAAAATAAGCATCAAAGTCTTCATAATATTAATAATATTAATCTTAGGAGCATATTCACAATTAACAACAGCAGACACATTTATACAACAGAAAAAAGACTCATACTTACAGGTAAAACAGGCATCAATATGGCTAAAAGAGAACACAAATACAAATGATAAGATCGTAAGCAACTCTGCACCGCAAATGACATATTATACAGAAAGAGAAATACTAGATTGGGGAGAGAATGAGACAGTATTCAATGAAATATGGGATAAAGAAAAACCAAAATATTATGTAATATCAGGATTTGAGAGACATAGTGACTGGGTCTATGCATATCCACAAAATCACCAAGATATATTAGTACCAGTAAAAAGCTATACAATAGATGGAAAACAGCCAATACTAGTTATTTTTGAAGCAAAACATTAATACTAGAATTAAGCATCTTAGAACAATTACTTCTAGAAAACCTATCAGTTGATTTAACAATCTTAGACTTATTCTTAACTTTAAAACCAGAATTCAAAATAAGTTCAATCTTAGAGGCAAAATCTTTAAGATCATAAGGCTTAGCTAACAAACCATTAACATTATTTATAATAATCTCAGAAGGACCTGCTCCATCATCCCATGCAACAACAGGACAACCACAAGCCATAGCCTCAACTGGAACAATACCGAAATCTTCCTTAACAGAGGGATAAGCAAAAACTTCAGCAAGATTATTCAAAGCAACAAGATCATCATCAGGAATGAAACCTAAAAATTTAATATTATTCTCAACTTTTAATTTCTTTGCAATATTAATTAATTCTAATCTATAAAAATCATCAATCTTGCCAGAGAATACAATAAGAAAATCCTTATCCTTGAAATATTCCAAAGATTCAACTAATAATTCATAACGTTTATCAGGAATCAACCTGCCATGAGAGATAATAAACTTTTTATTAATATTATATTTCTTAAGAACATATTCGCATGATCTCTTAGACAATGGCTTGAAAATACTGTTTATAGTAGGATAACAGACAACAGGCTTAATATTGTAAATCTGTTCAGCCCTATTCTTAGTATAAACACTATTGACGAAAACAGCATCAGCATTCTTAACACATTTAATATCATCAGGACGCATCAATCTTCCCAGAAAAATACCAGAGACAAGAGCAATAGTCCTACCAATATCAAAACCACCAACATACTTCATCCTTTTATCATCCATGTAAAGAAAGTTAGGAGGGTGATGGAGGTATATAATGTAAGGGATATTATAATTCTTTTTCATGTAGTAACACAACCTAGAACAAAGATAACTATGACTAATAAACAAAGATGAATCCTTATATTTGTTCAATGAAGCTCTATTAAGAAAAGTCCACATAATCTTCAAGAAACCAAACTTAAGAAATTTACGAGAGTGTTCATTGACTTCAATACCAGGAAACATCTTCTCTGAAATAGACTTATCAAAAGATGCAAAAGATAGAGAGACATCGAAACTTTTCTTTAAAGATTCAGCCTGAAAACCCATCACTCTCTCAAGACCACCAAAACCGTGAAGAAAATCATAGATAATAACAACTTTTTTCATTTTAACACCTTCAATTCAGCAATAACCTCAGAAGCAGGAAGAATCCAACAAAAGAACCTTTCATAAACAGCAGGAGATAAATTAATTATAGGATTCATAAAAAAATTCAAAAAAGTAAAAGACAATCTAGAGAAATTCAGTTTACTATAAACAACAAGGAATTTAGGAGTATCATAATAACATTTATCTGTGAAGAAATCAAAAGTGAAATAAGAAAAATATCTCTTATGAGTAGGATCACGATAATTAACACCACAAGAGAAATGAGGAACATGAATCCTGATAATACCATTAGGCTTAGTAATACGATGAAGTTCTCTCATAACTTTAATAAGATCATCAACATGCTCAAGAATATGAGAACAGAAAACCTCATCAAACTCATTATTCTTAAAAGGATAGGGAAACTTATTCAAAGAATGGACAACATCTACACCTTTCAATTTAAGGTCATCAAGATTAACCCAACCTTCAGATTTAGGTTTTATATCCGGACCACATCCAATATTCAATTTTTTCATCTTTGAGCCCTCATAAGCCAACCTTTTTCTGTTGATAAATTACGATTCTTGAATTTAGAGACAACAGACCCATAAATAAAGATTATTATCCACAAGAATAGAGAAAAAGCAGCTTTAAATGAACGAGTTTTATGAATATTTAAGATATAAAAGAACAATAAAGGAATATAAAAATTGAAAAAATTAATATGAACATTATATTTAGAGAAAACCTGATCACGAGCCTTAGCTGTCCTTGTTTTCTGTTTAAGAATATCCTTAAAAGACATAGTATAAGTAAGAGTGTGCATCCTAGGAAGCTTAGGATTATCAACTACAACAACATTATAATCATTATTCAAAATTTCTAAAGACCTTTCAAAATCATCACCTAAAGTTGTATTCTCTTTGTATAATCTTTTTCTGAAGACATTAACTAAAAAAGGAAAACCATTCTTAGAATCAACAATCCTTAAACCATTTTTAACATTAGTATATCTTTTCTTAAGGAATTCAATCCACAAAAAATTACCATAAAGGTTTCCAAGATATGCAAGAGAATTATTTTTAATACCGGTCTCGTACTCAATAGGAAAAGATTCTGCAACACCACCAACTATAGGATCATCAAACCATGAAATCATCAACTCAAAGTCTTCAGGATTATTAACTTTGAAAATCCAGTCAGCATCATGGACAATAATAATCTCAGATTTAGCTAACTTAATAATCTTATTAATAACAGCATGCTTACCTTTTCTTTCATTAAGATGAACATGCTTGACAAATTTGTACTTATCAACAATACTAGAAGTTTTATCTGTAGAACCATCATTACCTACAATGACTTCAATATTAGGAAAAGATTTTTTAAGATTTTTTAAATTATCAAGAACTTCAGCAATATGCTTTTCCTCATTATGCGCTGCAATCAAAAAAGTTACTTTTTTCATAGTTTATCATAAATCTTAACAATGAACTTAAATGGGGAATATATTAATCTTAGCCTTACAATAGCCAAGAACATCTCTTTAGAGGCTTTCTTAACATTAAGACTTGAACCAGGAGAGTCACTCCAAACAGTTGGAATTTCCTTAATAGAAAAACCATTTCTCTTGAACTGATATAATAAATCAACATCAAAAGCCCAACGAGTAATACCTAAATGAGGAAGAACTGATTTTAATGAAGATTTCTTGAATAATTTTGCCCCACATTGAGAGTCATGGACCTCAATACCGAAAAATAACCTTACTAAAAAATTAAAAGTTCTTGAAGCAATCCTTCTAACAATAGGCTGTTGAGGACTAACTTCAGCACCATCAATCCAACGAGATGCAATAATAGAATCAAAACCGTCAATATTCTTAACAAGTTCATAATAAGCATCAGGCTTAGTAGAATCATCAGCATCAACAAAACCAATCAATTTTCCATTAGCAGATTTAAAACCTTCAATAACTGCTCTGCCTTTACCAATAGCATCATCAAAATTAATATATCTTATTGATTTATATTTTTTAGATAATTTTTTAACAACACCAAGAGTGTTATCCTTGCAACCATTAAGAACAACAACAATCTCGTAATTTTTCTTATAAACATTATTAAAAAACAGAGAATAATCAGAGAGAGTGGAAGATATCCTTTTCTCTTCATTATATGCTGGTATTATTATTGAGAGTTCCATATTTATTCTTATATAAAGTATAAGATAACATCAATATAAACATTATCATCATGACAATACTAAGAGAATTAATAACCTGTTTCAAAGAATCATGAAATAATACAATAGAGACTATTTCAATTATATTAAAAAATAATAAAATAAATATAAAACTAATCCTGTTAACAGATAGATTATATAAAGCCAAAAGATATGACAATGAAAAAAATGACATCAATAAAGCAAAATGAGCAATATAAGATGCTATCTCAAGATATTCATAACCAAATAATAACATGACAATAAGTTTAGGAAGAACAAAATAACCAATAGTAATAGCTGCAGAAATAAGAGCAACAATCAATAATGCCTTATTAAGAATATGAACATTAGGTTTTTTCATAGCATCCATCTCAGCAACCTTAGGGAACATAACCATAGAAATTGATAATGAGGCAAAGAAGACTATACGTCCAAGAAGAGATGCAGCAGCATAAAAACCTGATGATAGATCATTAAAATAATGCTTTACAAGAATAACGTCAAGACTGTAGAAAGCTGTAAGGGACAACATAGTAAGAAGAACAGGAAAAGAATATTTGTAAATAGACTTAATTTCAATATCTTCTGATTTTTTTGAATAACTTTTACCAAGCCAGAAAAATGAGGCAATTAATGGAATGACATAAGATAATATTATACCAATAATAGCACCACTAAGACCAAAACCTAAAAGCACAAGGATAAAACCAAAAATTAATTTAGAAAAAGCTTCAATTACAATATTAATACCAAGAGGCTTGAAAGTCTGATATCCCTGGAAAAAACCTCTGTTTACTGGAAGCAATAAAACAAAAGGTATGAGTATAGATATTATGAAAAGATTGTGAGTGCTTATATTTATGAAGCTTGCAATAAATGGTGATATAATTATAAATAAAACAAGTGAAACAATACTAAGGATAAATAATTTCTTCAGAGAATAATAAAAAAGATATTTTATTTTATTTTCCTGACCATTAGCCTTGAATTTTGCAACAAATTTAGATATAGTAGTCTGGATAACATTGAAAGGAACCAATAATATATACAATAAAGATAGAATAGCACCTAAAGCACCATAATCAGCAGGACCTAAAATACGACCCATGCCTAAGTGATAAATATAACCAGAAGCATTAGCTATCATAGTAGCTGTAAAAAGAATAATACCATCTCTAATAAGAGAATCATTCTTATCATATTTGAAAAATTTTTTAATCATATCCATATCAAACTCGAGATTATAAGTTCCATAACAATGAAAGAGTAAACAATCTGATTTTCTGTAAATCTTCCAGTCCTAGTAAAAAGATGAGTCAAAGAGTAAACATTCTTTCCATGAAGAGACATTATCTTACCATTCTTATAATAACCATAATTGTTAGCATGCAATCTAGCCCTAGACTTCAATATCAATTCAAGAATAAAAGGGATACTACATATAATAGCAGCTCTCTCAAGATTACCAACAATAGCAATAACAGCAATAACAGCACCAAGCAAGTATGTCAACGAATCACCAGGAAGAATCTTAGCTGGAGACTTAGTATAGATAAAAAATGCTAGAAGAGAACAGAAAGTCAACAAAGCAATCAATGCAGCAACATAAGACTGATTAACGTAAGCGTAAAGACCAAGCATACCAGTGTAAACAATACCCATACCAGTCTCTAATCCATTAAAACCTGCAAGCATATTTACCATGTTAGAAGATCCCACAAAACCAAGAGGCACAAGAATCAGAGCATAGAAAATGCCAAAATCAACAACACCAATAAAAGGGAGACCCATATCTGTAGTACCAATCTTAATAACCATAAGGGGAACAGCAGCTATAAGAGTGAGCAAGGGTTTTTGCCATTGTTTCAAACCAACAGAACCATCATGAGATTTATCAATAACAAGATCATCAAGAAAACCAATAATAGTAACTGTAAGTATAGAGAGAGCTGCACTAAATAATACAACGAGATTATAGTTATTCAAGACCAGACCAATAGTTGTAAATCCAGAAAAAAAAGTCCTTACGAACAAGAATAACATCAATCCTGCCATGATACCAAACAACACCACTAAACCACCAGAGATAGGAACTAAAGGCTTAGACTCCTTATTCTGATCCTTGACAACAAGACCAATCTTCTTTAAATAACGAATAAGCCATGGTGTGATAAATAATACTACAAAGAAGCTGAATAACCCATATAAAAATACAAAATATTTCATAAGAATAGGGCTGGATTTAAGATTAAAAAGCTTTCTAAATAAGATTATAAATATATTGCTATTAATGAGTACATGACAAATGATAAATCTCTTGATGAAATGACAGATAAAGATCTTGGATTATTAATGGATGATATTAGTGAAACACTAGAAAGAGCAAGAAAAATTATTGAAAACGTTGAAAATAGAATTGATGAAACAACAAGACATGTTAGAGAAGTAAATGAGCAAGCTGAAAGATATAGGACTGATAGACTAGAAATTTTTATGGCAGAACTTGAATCCAGAAATATCGAAACTCCTCAATTCATCCGATACCTAATGATAGCACACTATAAAGATTTTCGTGCAACAGCAAATAGAGATTATAAACTGAATTAAAATGGAAAATAGAGAAGACATAACATTAGAGGATCTAGGAATTGCAGAATGTGAAACTCTTTTCCCAGAATATACAGATAGATTATTATTCTTTGAGAGAGAACTAAACAAAAGGCAAGATTATACAGATATAATAAAATTTGGAATGTGCCTATATTATTCAGAGTGGGATAAACTTTATTCTAATACAGATTATCAAAATTAAAAAATAAAAAGTCTTATAATAAAGAATTCCAGCAATAAACTCATGAAGGAATACCAAAAAAATATAATAGCAGTAATAATCATTGTAATTGTAGGACTATTAATTTTCAGAGAGATGTTTACAAATGAAGGATTCCTAATAAAATCAGACAATCCAGTACATATGATAGAAGCTAAATATCTGGCTGATGAGATAATACCTGAACATAAATGGATCAATGGATGGTATCCCTATGAATATGCAGGACAACCAATACAGGTCTATACATACCAACTTGGAATATGGCTAGTAGTATTAATATATTATCTTGGAATAAATATTTTTTTAGCTTACAAAATAGCTTTTTTCATAGCAGCTTTATTACCTGCAATAGCATTATATTTTATATTAAGAAAAAGATATGGAATAATCCCTGCATTAATAACAGGAACATTTTTTTTATTCCAAAGAGACTATACGAAATTATATTTAGCAGGAATGTGGAGCCAGGCAATAGGAATAGCATTATTAATCATAACAATATATTTATTAGATAAATATTCAGATAAAATCAACTTAAAAAGAAGCCTTACTTTAGGAATAATATTTGCATTAATAATATTAGCACACCCTTTTGTTACAATAACAGCAATATACTTAATAGGAACAGCAGCAATAATAAATGCTTTAAAAACAAAAAATTATACAAACATAAAATATTATTTATTAATAGGTATAACAGGAATAATACTTACATTATTTTATTTATATCCTTACTTTGAAACTTCCGGGTGGTATTTAACAGAATACGGGTGGGGACTAGGTGATAACATTATTGATATATTATACACATTAACAGGTATGTTCCTAGGACTAAAACCTCACACAATAGTATTTACACCAATAATAAATGGACAATATACAACTGCAATCACAGAATTAGTAAAAAGCATATACCAAAATCTTCCAGTATTATTAATAGACTTGTTTTTCATAATAGGACTAGTCTACTACAGAAAAGAAAAAAACAAAGAGGAAAAAAAATTATTATATTTAGTCTTAATATTCATAATAATAAGTCTTATACTAGGAACAGGATTCTGGTACTTATTTGATTTCGGAAGGAAAATACCATTATTCGGTGCAGCACTAAGCTACAGATTTGTATATTACGCAAAAACAGGATTATTCATAATAGCAGCATATGGATTGTATAAAACAATAAATAACCACAAAGAAAAAATAAGAAAAATAAGCTATCTAATATTAGGAATTATAATAATAGGACTTATATTAGGCAGCTATAAAGCGCCAGAAAGTTATACAGAAACATCAGGAACAACAGCACTGTATGAAGAGACAATTACAATGTGGAAATACCTTGAACATAATACTGACAAGAATGCCAGAATACTAAACCAAAATACCTATGGAAATATACAAGAACCATCAATCACATACGATGCCATGCTCTCACCAATGGCAAACTATTATAATGGACTGAATTATATAGGGAGCTGGTACACAACAGTATATCCATTAGAAAACAAATTCAATACAGAAGACAATAAAATATTCGGAATAAAAATAGAAGAAATAACAGAAGAAGAATTGAAAAAAAACCTTGAAATATATAATGCAAAATATATCATAACATTAAATAATGAATGGGATAATAAACTTAAAAATTTTAAAACATTAAAAGAGATATACAGAAGCGAAAATTATGCAGTATATGACTATGAAACATATAAACCAGAATGGATAATATCTAAAAATAAAATAGATTATACTATAAATAATTTTAATGACCAAGATATAAAAATAAAAATAAATAATTTACACCAGCAAAATAATATTGTAATAAAAATAGCAGAACATCCTTACTGGAAAGCATACATAAATGAAAAAGAAATTGAAGTAAACAGTGATGAGAATAAACTTATTAAAATAGAAATACCTGAAGGAGAATATGAATTAGATATAAAATATCAACCTAGAAAAATAAAATATGTATTACTAAGTTTTATAGGGCTGATATCATTAATAATATTAAATAGATATAGAAGCATATAAAATATTTATACACCAAAAGCATTATAAATTATCCAACTTATCCTAAGATATGAAAGTAGCACTAGTACTACCACCACATTCTTTTGAAGAAAGGTATAATAAAGCAATAGCAAAAGCAGCAGGGACATTTCCGCCACTAGGAATACTATACATAGGAGCAGTACTAGAAAAAGCAGGACATAAAGTAATAGTCTTAGATGGATCAATGAAAGATATTTTTGAGATAAATGAAGCAATATACAAATTTGAACCAGATATAATAGCAGTAAATGTAATGACATTCTTATGGGACAAAGTTAAAACATGGACAATGGACATGAAAGCAAAATATCCAAAAGTCTTCATAGCAGCAGGAGGACACCATGTCACACAGATAAAAGAAAAAGCACTAATAGAATGCGACTCTATAGATGCAATATTATTAGGAGAGGCAGAGTTTGCAATGGATAATCTGGCAAATGCACTAGAAAAAGGAAAAGAATTAGCAGGAATGACAGGTATAATAACAAGGAACAAAGATGGAAAAATAATATCAGGGCCACCGGCACCAAGACTAGAAAATTTAGATGAGATACCATTTCCAGCAAGACATTTACTAAACATACATGATTATGTGCCAGCACTAGAACAATACAGAAGATTACCAGTAACAAACATGATAACAACAAGAGGATGCCCATATAAATGCATATTCTGCTCATCAGGAAACACAAAAGCATATTACAGATCACCACAGAATGTATTAGAAGAGATAAAAGTCCTAGTAAACAAATATGGAATAAAAGATATAACATTCTGGGATGATACATTTACATTAAACAAAAAAAGAGTATTAGAACTAATGGAATTAATAAAAAAGGAAAAATTAGACCTTATATGGTGCTGCAATTCAAGAGTAAACACACTAGACAGAGAATTATTAAAAGAGATGTCAGAAGCAGGGTGCTGGAAAATATTCTTTGGAGTAGAATCAATGAACCAAAAACAACTAAATACATTAAAAAAAGGGGTATTAGCCCCACAGATACATGCAGCAATAAAAGGATGCAAAGAATTTGGAATAGAAAGCGAATGTTCATTCATATTTGGAATACCTGGAGAGACATATCAAGAGGGATTACAGACAATAGAAGAAATAAAAAAATTAGATCCTGATTATGCAAAATTCTTCCCAATGACACCATTACCAGGAACAGAATTTGATAGTATAGCAGCAAGCACAGGAACAATAGTAGACAATGACTTAAGCAAAAGAACAGAAAACCAGATGGTATATGTACCAAATACAATGAAAGCAGAGGAACTACAATCATTATTAAAAATAGCATATAAAAAATTCTATTTTAGACCAACATATGTTGCAAAAAGAGTGCTGAAACTGCGTTCTATTGAAGATATAAAGAAAGCATGGAAAGGTGTAAGAGCAGTAGCCTCAATCTGATTCAGTTAACTATAAAAACCTCATAAAATTAACAATTAAAACCATGGATTATGCAAAATTAATGACAAAAGTAGCCAAAACAAGAATGGCAAGAGATTTAGGATTTAAAGAGCAGCCACTGCCATGGAAATTATTAGTAGAGATAACAAAAGTATGCAATAACAAATGTTTAAACTGCAGCATATGGAGCACGCCAAACAAACAATTCATGACATTACAAAATTATGAACAATTATTCAAAGACAACAAAAATTTAATGTGGCTAAGCATAACAGGAGGAGAGCCATTTACAAGAATGGATATAGATGATATAGTAAAACTAGCAGTAAAACATTGCCCTGATCTAAGATACTTAAGCATACCAACAAATGGATTCTGGACAGAACAGATAGTAAAAAAGACAAAAGAATTAATTGCAACAGGATTAGATGTACATATAACAATAAGCCTAGACGGGCCAAAAGATGTACATAACCTAATAAGAGGAACAAAAGATGGTTATGAAAGAGCAGTAAAAACATTCAATGCATTAAAAGAGATAGGAGTAGATGTAAGATATCAGGCAACAGTACACAAAGAAAACTTCCCAATATTCAAAAAATTCTATGAAGATTATAAAAAAGATATAGGAGTACTAACATTTACACAAACAAGTGAAACATATTATAGCAATGATGAAAAAGTAAAACCCTTAGAAGGAGAAGAAGTAGCCTCATTATTTGATTATTTAGGAGATAATTTTGAATTAAGAAAAAAACATGATATATTCGAAAAAATGCACCTAAGAATAGCATCAAAATATTTAAGAAAAAAAGACATGATGCTACCATGCACAGCAGGATTCAGTTCAATGTACATATCAACAGAAGGAGAGGTATATCCGTGCTTCTCAATGAAGTCATGGGGAAATTTAAAAGAAAAAAATTTTAATGAAATATGGAATAATGAAACAGCAAAAGAGGAAAGAGCAAAAATCAAGAAAAAACAATGCCCAAAATGCTGGATCAATTGCTTTAGTTTCCAAGACATGATAACATACCCAGAAAAAGCAATAGCAAAAGCATTTGTAGGAAAGAACTAATTATTTTTCAGCCATGACTATTAAATCTAGACCAATAGGAATGATCATCTTATTCTCAAAAGCAATAAACCATTTATCCAATAAATAATTTAATAATCTATTATTAAGACCATCAGTAGAGACAGGAACTTTTCCTGTAATTTTAGTAAGCATCAATATTGGAATACCTAAAACATCCCAGTTCTTAAAAAACTTAATATTAAAACCAACAGAAATAATCTTAGAACCTAAATCTTTCCTACTATATCTACGATAATGTCCAACAGACTTATCAAAATTAGAATACAAAGAAGGATAGGCTGATGTTAATAATATCATACGACCTTTAGGTTTAAGCATTGAATAAATATCCCTCAATAACTTAACATCATCATCAATATGTTCAATAAAACCACTAATAATAATATTATCAAACTTGCCAACAATCTTTTTAGAAGGAAAATAATCATTAAAAAACTTAATATTAACATTTTCTTTTTTTGCTTTAATTTTAGCAATATCATGATATTTCTTAGAAGCATCAATATAAGTAACATCCATACCTAACTTAGCTAATTTAATAGGAAAAGAACCAGTGCCAGCACCAATATCCAATACAGAACCTTTCTTAACTAATTTAATTAAAATGCGATCTTTATTCTTATGCCAGAAATCATCTTCCTGAAGCTTCCATAAATAATCTTGATCATTAATCATCTAAACCTTCCTAAAATAACAGCACCTTTGCCATCAGCATAAAAAGGTTTTATAGAACCTAAATGAGTGTAACCAGCTTTTTTATTTATATGGATCATAGGATTATCTTCAACGCATGTTGAGAAAATAGGCCTATTAAAACTTCTATTGATAAAATAATTCAAACGTTTGGCAATTCCTTTTCTTCTATGTTCTGGAGAGACAACTGTCACATACTTTATCAAAGCTTCATCAAGAGAGATAAGAGTACCAGCAAGATACACCCTATCTGAGAATTCAATAACAGGATCAGTATTATCAGACTTTAGAGAGGGAGATCTATCTTCATAATCTGTCTTTAAATAAGAGTTCATCTTATCACGATCACAACTTAAAAAAGCTTCCAAAAGATCATATTGATCTTCACCAAGATGACCAACAATACTAAAACCAAGAACTTTACCATCATCCATATAAGCAAAAGTCCTTAATGACCTAGTATTATCTATATAACTATCAATTATAGATTCACGAGTAAGAGGATCTGCCATCTCAATAGAATCAACATACAACTTACGGACTTGATCTCTTACAGCAGGATGTATAAGATGATCAGTGATATCTGTAATATTCCTATCAGCCATGAAATATGGATAAAGAAACAAGTTTTTAAAGATTTACTTATTTTAAATTTTATATTCAACAACAAAAAAAGATATGTAAAACTTATTGATTTATATTTTTCCTTGAAGTAAATTTTCTAAACTAACTCCAATTTTTTTCGCGACTAATTGTGGCTTCACCACTTCCCCGACAAGACAACCAACGTGGAAGACAAGATTGCAGTCGCCAAAAGCGCCAGACCTATTGCTGTCGCCAACACTACTGACGCACACAAAATGCAACCCTTTGCTTGAAGGTAATACTATTCCCATTGTATTTTTTTCAAATTTATAACCTGTTCTTTCTTCAACATCAGTTATGTAATCTTTTGCTAATTGAACGTCTCCTTCTGCTGCACTTTCTTCCCAAAACTGTCTTCTTAGACTTGCTAAATCGTAAGGGTTATTTCTTAAAGCATTTGCTTGCTCAGGTGTTAATACAAATCCCATGCTTTCAGAATATTGATCTCTACTAATAGATAAATTTCTATTTTTTAATTCAGTATTCGGATTTAGTTTGTAAATTAATGGATTTTCTGAAGAAAATTTTACTGCATCACTGTCAGGGTCTGGAATTACTGCTGTGCTTGTATCTACATAAAAACTTCTATGCTTTTCAGCATCTGCTGTTTCTACTCTTCCTAGACGAGTTTCCATGAATCTTTTAGGAGATATTGGAAGTCTTGTATGATCAGTCCTTATAGAAGCTCCGTATTCTCTTCCAGTTATTAATCTATACATTTGAACATGATTTGGACCTTCAAATGTTCTGAAAACTTTTACATCATAAGGCTTTGATGCTTCAGGCGTAAAACTTACTGTTAATCTTGATTGTGACATGTTACTTCAAAAATATATAATAAATTGAAGTTTATAAAACTTTCGATACTTTTACTATTACAGAGTAGTAGATAAACTTAAATTCTTCACAGCAACCAAAACATTCGTCAAAACATTAGCCTTAACATCATTAATTATCTTAAAACCATTATTTTCCATCAAAGAACTAATCTTATTATTACTAAATAAATGAATATTAACAGGTTTACTTAATTTAAGTTTACCATAAGGAATGAAATACAGACCAGATAGGTGATATAATTTGTAAAGTATACCAAAGAAATTATTCCTAGGATAGACCAATACAATAATACCATTTTTCTTCAATGATTTAGAGAAACAACTAATAGCTTTAGAAGGATTTTTAGTAAATTCAAGAGCACCAGCACACAATATCTTATTAAATTGTTTATCAAATGAAATATTTTCTATATCACCAATAAAACCATTCAAGCCCTTAGAATTATAAACAGAGATAGCAGTCTGAGAAGAATCTATACCAATAACAGAAGCACCTTTAGATCTTGAGTATAAAGAATAAAAACCAGTACCACAACCAGCATCTAAAATAACATCATTCTTCTTAGGATTCAAGAATTCTAAAACCAGTTTACGTTCCTTATTAACATGCTTTCCAAGAAATCCAGAAGACCTGGAACTATCATAATCTGAAGAAACATCCTGAAAATTCTTTTTATTAACCATGATAATACAAGATATATGATTTAGAAACTTTTATATTGTTTGTTTTTTGCAGAAAAATATGCCTCAAAAGCTAAAATATTCAATAGTAATACCTGCATATAATGAAGAGAGAGTAATAGGAAGCACAATAGACAAAACAGTAGAATTCTTCAGGAAACAGAAAGGAACATTCGAGATAATAATAGCAAATGACGGAAGCAAGGATGAGACATCAAAAATAGTATTAGAAAAGATAAAAAAGTACAAAGAACTTAGACTTTATAGCAATGAAGTAAACCAGGGAAGGGGAGCAGTATTATCAAATGCTTTTAGAAATGCTAAAGGAGAGATATTAGTGTATATAGATGCTGATCTTGCTATTGATATTAATTTATTCCCAAGACTGATAAATGCAATAGAAGAAAAAAATGTAGATATAGCAATAGGATCAAAACATCTCAAAGAATCAGAAGTAGAATATCCAAAAATAAGAAGATTATTCAGCAAAGCATATTTCATGTGTGCAAAACTATTACTAGGAACAAGCGTAAAAGATTATCAATGTGGATTCAAAGCATTCAAAAGAGATGTATTATTAAAGATATTACCATATGTACACAGCAAAGGATGGACATGGGACACAGAAACAATAGTAAAATCAATATGGGCAGGATACAAAGTAGCTGAATTACCAGCAAAAGTAGTAAATGTATATGGAAGAGAGAGTAAAGTAAATTTATTAAAAGATGTGAAGACAATGGGAAAAGGACTGTTAAGATTAAGAAGAGAGAAAAAAGAGTTCTTGAAGAACTTTTATTCCAAAACATAAAAACAAGTTTCTTCTTTAGTAAATTTCTCTTTCAAACCACAATCCTTTAACTGATTACAATACTGCTTATCTGAAAGAACTTCAGTAGTATTAAAATAAACTAAATTATTCTTGAAAGATTCACAATCATTTCTATATAATGAAGTATATGCATCATCCATTTTTTTAATATAAGAATAAGGCTTTTCCTGAGGATACCATCCAGATATAGAATTAATATTCTTAGTAGCAGCAAATGAGTAGAAAGCCTTAGGGAAAGGACCTTTACTAGCATTAACAAATATAATGAACCTATTATCAACACTATCAAGATAAGAAATAAATTCTTTATCAGAAACTTTATCTGGAACAACAAATAAAGGAGTATGAATAATATTAGCAACAATACTCAATAATGATACTAAAACAAGAGAGTAAAAAATTAATTTCTTCTTATTAACAGTGAAATTACTGATATTAACTTTTAGCAAAAAGAATATTGCATAAAACAAGATGAAATGAACAATAGGATCAGGATATATCTGATCAAAAATAGGGAAAAATGGTGTAACCCTTAAAAAGAAAAGCAAAGAGAAAATAAATACAGGCAGGAAAAAAATAATATCTTTCCTTGAAGGGTTATTATTCTTGTAATAGAAATAAAATAATACTAAAAAAATAAATGGAACAATAATAATAGAAATATTAGTGAACAAACTATTCACTCCAAAATACCAGATCCATTCACCCTGCTTTAATTCAGGAATAGAACTATCACTAAAAATACCAAGAACAAAAGGAACAAGCCAGAAAGCTGATAATGCCAATCCAATAATTCCAGCGATCACAGTCTTAAATGCCTCTTTAATATTATCTCTTGAAAATAAAAAACCAGCCCATGAGATAGCAGCAAGAACACCAATACTTTGATAAGTGATTATAATAAAAGCATAAACAATAGATAAAATATAGAACTTCCAGTCAATCTTCCTATCAATATAGAAATAAAAAGTGAAAAATAATACAATGAAGAAAACCCAAGACAATAATTCATGAGGTCTACCAAGACGAATAAAATTACCAATAGCTGATGCATTAGCAAAAAATAATACAAAGAAAGCAATCCTCTTAGTTATAGATAAGTCAGCCAATCTACCGAACTTATACAAGAATAAAAAACCTAAAACAAATATAGATATTATAGAAATATATGTCGCTATCTTAACATCATTAAATAAAAGATATAATGGATATGTAAAAAAATACCAGCCAGGAGGGGAATAAGTAAAAGTGTTAAAACCATTATACCAATAAGAACAGAGATTATGGAAACCGCAGACTTTAAGGAAATGAAGCTGAGCCATATAAGCACTAAGATCATTATGGAAATCTAAAGGGAAATAGAATAATAATTTAGATTTGTCAATAAACCAGTAAAAAAAATTAATGAAAAGTATGAGAATAGGTATTATAAACCATTTATCAGGAATTGACTTATTTTCCATAATATCATTGTTAATGTATAGTTATTAAATTTATTTATTCCTATAACCAAACTTTTTATTATATTTATCGTGATCAACTAAGTCTAAAATAAAACATACAATCTTTATATTATTCCCGTCAATAGTATAAAGCATACGATAAAAACCAATTAATTCAACCCTCCAGAGGTTATCAACACTATATTCTTTAGGAATGATTATTTTCTTAATCTGATTACCGTAAAATGGATTTAATTTAATAAAGTCTATTTTAGTTTTTATAGATTTTAATAATTGCATCTCATCACTATTATTTTTACCATCTATTTTTTGCTTATTAACAACTTCATTTAACTTATTATAAATTTCTAGAGCTTCACCAATAAATGTTATTTCAACTAATCTATCCATTTATACATATGATAAACGAATTTTAAAAAACCTATCTAAGAAAAAGCTGAAAATCTTACAAGATTTATAGAATATTATACAGTTAAACCCTGCTTTTGCAATCTCTCAAGTTCTTCAGTAGGAGTATAAACCCATAAAACACCTTTAGTACCAATCAATATTTTTCCGCTATTTTGAAGATAATCAAGGACTTGAAGCAATGTTTTATGCATTATTTTTTTAGGAAGCTTTCTTTTAATTTGAGCAATAGTTAGTAAATCTTTATCCCTTTCAAGAACTTTTTCAACCATCATTATAGTCTTCAAAGTAGGAGAATGATCCTTGCTTTGTTTTTTTACTTGAATTTGAGACATTTTGATATAAATATATATCAATTAGGTATAAACTTATATATAAAATTATTGTTTAATAAGATTTAAAATAGAGACTAACACCCTATAAGATTATGAAAAGCCTATTATTAACATTTGATCTAGAAGAATTTGTATGTCCTGCAGAGAGAAAATTAGAAATACCAAAAGAAAGATTATTTGAGGTAAGCAGAGAAGGATTAAAAAATATAATAAAGATATTAGAAAATAATAACATCAGAGCTACATTCTTCACAACATACGAATTTGCAAATAAGAATAAAGATTTGATAAGAACATTAGTGAAAAAAGGAAATGAGATCTCAATGCATGGATATGAGCATAATACATCATTAAATAAGATGAAAAGTGAAGATGTAATAAAAGAATTAAGAAAAGCGAAAATGGGAATAGAAAAAATAACAGGAAAAAAAGTGAATGGATTCAGGTCACCACAGATGAAAATATTAAATGAAAAAATATTAAACAATATTGGAATAAAATATGACAGTTCATTACACCCAACATTCATACCAGGAAATTTCCAGATGTTCAAGACAAGAAGTATACATAAAAGAGGGAATGTAATAGAGATACCAGTATCAGTAACACCAATACTAAGACTTCCTTTTTCATGGGTATGGTTCAGGAATGCAGGATTATTATATACAAAAATATGCACAAAATTAAACTTAATAGATAAAGATTATGTAAATATATATTTCCATCCATGGGACTTCTATAATACAAACACGAGAGAGTTCAAAGGGGTATTATATATCAGTTTAAGGAATGCTGGAGAAAAAACAATAGAACAATTAGATAGGTATGTAATATGGTGTAAAAAGAACAATCTTGAGGTAACAACAATTTCTGAATATTTGAGCAAAAAAGCACTCATTAAGCCTTAAAATGGCATTTTATGTACACTATTTATAAAGCTTAGTATATAAAATTTATATCATCACACCGTAGTTTCCGATGGAAAGTATATAAAGGAAATACCTCAAAATAAGGCTATGTTAATAGAGGTGAAGGTAAAAATAGGCAAAGAGAACAAGATAATTAGTATAGAAAACAATACATATACAGTAATGATAAAAGCAAAACCTGTTGATGGAGAGGCAAATAAAGAGCTATTAAAATTCCTAAAAAAACAGCTAGGAAAAGAACTTATAATAAAAAGAGGATATACAAGCAGGAATAAAATATTAGAGATTATTTCCTGAAAGACTTTTTCTCTTTAAATAACTTGAATAATTCAAGACCAAAATTCTTAGTATCCCTAAAAGGGTGAACTTTACTTTTCCTACCAACATCAACAACCTTAGCAGGAAGTTCCTTGATCCTAAAACCAAGCCATGATGCCTTGACTAAAAATTCAGTATCCCAAGACCATGACTTAGACTTAACCAAAGGCAAAACACTTGATAAAACTTTTTTATTAAAAGCCTTGAAACCACACTGATAATCCTTAATATCAACACCTAAAACAATACGAGCTGTGAAAGCATAACAATGACTAAAAACAGATCTTAAAAAAGAGTATTCAACTTCTGAATTTTTTAAATGCTTAGAAGCAATGACAATATCAAAACCATCATCAATAGATTTAATCATCTCATTAAATAAGTTAATATCAATAGCAAGATCAGCATCAATGAAAGCAACAATCCTTCCTTTAGCTAGCGGAAGAGAACCTGATAAAACAGAACCTTTACCCTGATTCTTATCATTAGAGAATAACTTTAATTCTTTAAACTTCTTCATCTTAGACCTTACAATATCAGAAGTGTTATCTGAAGAACCATCATCAGCAACAATAATCTCAAAAGGTTTCTTCAAAGATCTAAAAAAACTATGAACTCTATCAATACTGGAAGAGATTATCATAGATTCATTATAAGCTGGAAGAACTATAGAATATATAATATCTTTAGGCATAGAACAACAATCATCAGAGTATTATTAAAAGTTTCTAAAAGATATATTTAAAAATATAAAACAGGATGCAAAACATATGGCATTTAAAAGATTTCTAAAAGATAATTGGATCTTAATAATTATATTAGTATTAGCACTAACATTGAGAGTCTATAACTTAGAAAATAAAGAATATGGAACAGATGAGAATTTCAGCATAGAATACGGAAAAGATGCAGTAAATGGGAATTTAATGGGAGTTATAGCAAAAGATGTACATCCACCATTATATTATATAATCACAGGATATTTACTAAGATTATATGATTCTATATATTTCTTAAGAATACTAAGTTTATTGATAGGACTGCTTGGAATATTATTAACATATAAAATAACAAAAGATATTACAAAAGATAAAAATTTAGGATTATTAACAGCATTCTTATTAAGCATAAACCCAATGCATATAATATATTCAGTACAGTTAAGAGCATACATCTTATTATCATTAATATATCTAGCATGCATATGGATATTATACCAATACATATTCAATAAAAAAAGTAAAATAATCTATCTGCTAATACCATTATATCTACTATCATTCTATATGCATTTCTATACAATATTTATGATAGGAACACATGTAATACTTGTAGGATATTTTAAATTAAGAGATAAAATAAAAATAAAAGATTATGTCAAAACATTAATAATATCATCAATAGGAATGCTATTGTATTTACCTATATTCATAAGACAATTCAAATTCACAATAATAGATGAAGGAAATTTTGCATTAACAAGACTAAGATTAACAGAGATACCTTATCCGTTCTATAAATTCGCTGTAATGATAAATTATTCAACAGTAAAAGAACAATTACTAATATTATTAGTATTAGCAATCATATTAACATCATTAATGCTTTATGGAATGTACAGATTATATAAATATAATAATAGAGAATTCTATTTCATAATAATAACATTCTTTGGGATAATACTATTACCATTAATACTAAATCCATTAATAGAATACCTAAGCAAAGGAAGAACAACATTATATTATTTCAGATATTTCACTTACATAATACCAATTTATGTATTCTTAATAGCAAATGGACTGAATATAAAGAACAAGATAATAAAATATACATTAATAGGAATTATAATAATCGGATGGATGATAGCACTAAATTATTATTATAATATCATGACAACATATGGGTGGAGCAGATTAATAGCAGTATAATTATTTAATTAACTAAACCAAGATTCTTTATAAAAAGTTGTTTTTACATTTCCTTCATCATCTAAAACTTCTATCTTTTCAGGCCATTCAAAATTATGAAGTTCTGTCTTCCTTGATGTTAAAAATTCTACTTCTCTGTCATACATGAATCTATCAAATTTTTTTCTCATCTCATCACAATGGCCAAAACCACAACCACTATGATTCTTCTTTTTAGGTTTATATTCAGGTATTTTTCTTCCCTTCTCTACTGGAGACCTAATATCAATATAAGCCCTTATTCTAGTTCCTAATTCATAATTAAATTCCAAACCACATCTTAAACTTTTAACATGAGGATCATCAGCTTCCACTTCTAAAAGCTTAGCAATAGGATATTCTCCCTCGTGAGCGCTTTCAGTTGTAATAACTATAGGTTTAAGATCATTAATATTAACTACTCTTGCTTCAATAGTCTTATAGAAATCATCACCCATGAAAGAATTTATGAAAACAGATATATAAAGATTATTGTAGTAAACATTCAATAATTATTTCTTTATACCAGAAACTAAAAGACCGGTAGAGATATTAGGGTAATTCTTTCCAGCGGGTATTAAAAAATAAAAAATATTCCTCAAAGGCCAAATAGTAGAAAAATGTTCAGACTTAGGCAAAATCGGAGGGATATAATAACCTGTTACTTTGATATCTTTAAGATAAGGAGATAACATCTGTATCAATTCATCTTTAGTATATTCATAATAATGCTTATCAATAATCTTATGACCGAAAAACCTACCTCTCAATTCCTTACGGTTAGGAGTAGTTAAAAATAACTTACCATTTGTTTTCAAGACTCTTATCAATTCTTTAATACCTTTAGAAGCAATATCCGCAGGAACATGTTCAATAACATCCCAACAGACAACTTTATCAAAAGAATTATTTTTATATTTCAACTTAGTGATATCACCAACTTCAAACTTAGCATTCTTGATATTCAATTTATCGAAAATCAACCTAGCAAATTTTAAAGGATAATCCTGATTATCAACACCAATAATATTCTTAACATGAGGAGCAATTAAAGATGTCAGTTTACCATCACCACAACCAACATCCAAAACAACATCAGACTTAGAGAAATTATTAAGAGAAGACTTGACTGGATATTCGTAAACTTTTTTAAAAAAACCATCCCAAGCCCAGTGATATGGATAAATATATTCGTTAACTTTTTCTTCCATAAAAAACAGCAATAAAAGTATATTATAAGCATTTCTATGAGTAAAATAAAATATTAATTTAATAGCTTCATATCATCTTCTAAATCTTTTATAGAATAATCTGAGTTATAACCATTATCTACTAGATATTTTTGCATCTCCCAAATTGTGACATTAGCCTTTTTTGCAGCCTCACTTAAAGTTAATTTTCCTTTTAAGTAGTCATCTTTAACTCTTTGCTTTATGTAATCTGAAAATCCTATATTAATCAACTTTCTTAACATTGTAGATCTATCTAACGATTCTTCTTTGCTTAATTTGTCAACTATTTTTAAAAATTCATCATCCAACCTTATACCTATTGCTTCACCCATATTTCTCACCATCCAATAATACTTTATCAATAACTGAGCTACTAAACCAACCTATCTCTCTCATTTTATTTATACAATTTTCAAATTTATTTTTATCAATTTTTTTTGATTGTCTTAATTTTAATAAAACAGCTAAAGAACCTATAATTCTAGCATTAACTAAATCTTTTTTTTTCCTTAGGTTAAAATCGTCGGATATTAGTAAATCACATTTTTCTTGCTTATATAATATTAAAGCTTCTGCCTCTCCACCATAAATATTAAATTCATTTACCATTTTTGTTACTTCCTTATCCTTAATTTCTTTTACTTTAATTTTTTTGTTTTTTATCAGATTCTCTATAATGATAACTTCATCACTTCCTTTATTTTTACCAGCAGTTACTACCTCTTCGAATACCATTTTAGGGATTAATACTACTTTGAAAAAGTTGCAACTTGTTTCTAATAATGTAATCTTAGCTAAATTTATTAAAACCATTGAATCTTTTACAACCTTCATGTTATATATTGTGCACAATGTTATTTATAAACCTTTCTCTTATAGATTTATATATCATTCAATGTCTTATTTGATATATGAAAATACTAATAGTAAGCTATTATCCACTAGGGTTTGGTGGTGCTGAAGTAAGCATGAAGATACTAGCCTCTGGACTGAAAAAACTAGGACATGAAGTAATATTTGCATCAACAGGACAGTATGAAGGATTCAAGACATACAAATTAAAAAATTATAAGAGAATACCATTCTTTTTCATAAGAGACAGATTAATCAGCAAAGAATTATGTGATATCATAAAGAAAGAAAAAATAAGTGTAATACATTCAAATGGATTCTATACATCATTAGCAGTGTTAAAAGCTGGAAAAAAAACAGAGATAAAATCAGCAGTACATTTTAGAGATTATGCACTAGCATGCGTGAAAAGCACATGTTTAGATAGTGATAATAAAGAACATGAAAAAGATACATATAGACATCTATTTGTTGAATACTCCCCAATAAGATGGATATGGGAATTCTATAAATGGAATTATATAAAAAGAAGCTGGAAAAAAATAAAACAATTTGATCTAGTAATATCAAACAGCAATCCAGTAAAAGAAAAACTAAAATCATTAGGAATAGAATCAACATATTTAGCTAATCCAGTTGATTTAGATGAGAGAACAAAGACAAGTTTTAAAGAACTAAGAGAGGAATATAAGATAAAAGAATTTACAATATTATATGCAGGAACATTAGAAGAACATAAAGGAATATATAACTTATTAGTAACTTTAAAAGATTTTTTGATAAAAAATAAAGTAAGACTGATAATCGCAGGAAAAGGATCAACATATTTCAAGATATTGAAGTTCATACTAGAAAATACAATAATAAATGCTAAAATGATAGGAATGAAACAGCATGAAGAGATAATGAGATTGTACAAGTTATCTGATTTAATAGTTGTGCCATCAATATGGAAAGAACCATTGCCAAGAACAATACTAGAAGCAATGCAGAATTCTAAACCAGTACTAGCAACAAATGTTGGAGGAAATATAGATTTAATTACTGATGGATATAATGGATATTTGATAAAAGATAATGAGTGGGAACAAAGAATAAAAGAGTTAATGAAAAATAAGAGTTTAAGAGAGAGAATGGGAAGAAACGGAAGAAAAACATTAGAAGAAAAACATGATCTCAAGAAGATAAGCAAGGAATTAGAAGGAATGTATAAAAAGATATAATTAACTAGCCTTATATATTAATAAATTTTTCACTAAAATGCTTAAATTAATAAAGAAAAACCATAGAAAAGCTAAAAATTTCCTCTCAGCATATATTGCTTCATTATTAGTGTCTTTTATTATAGGAGTTTATTTTACTATTTTGTTAAATTCGCCAGAAAAACCTGATTGGAATAAAAACCCATTTACATGGATAATTTTAACAACCATTCTAATATTAATTTTAATATTTTATTATATATTTGGTATGAAAAATGCTTTTGATTTTAGAGACAAGCAAAATTTTTATGATAATTATTTTATGAGTATAGCTATTTCAGTATTTACCACTTTACTTATTTCTTATAATTATTTTTTCAAGATAGCCTATAATGCAGTATACGTTTTACTTGCTGTAGTAATTTTTTACTTCCCTTTAAATTATTTATATATTAAACTTAGACCTAAGGACAAATTAATTAAATAGTTTTTTCATCAATTTCTTTCTTAACTTTCTTTATGAAATCAGATCTGCTTAAGTTAATGATATTATTATCACGAGTCCTAATTGCTAAATCTGATGATTGCATTTCTTTGTCCCCAATTGTGATTAAATAATTTATTTTCATTAATTGATGATCACGAACTTTTCTACCAATACTTTCAGCTCTTGCATCAACTTCAACACGGATACCAGAATGTAAAAGTTCATCTTTCAAGTTATTAGCATAATCTTCATGCCTATCTGCTATTGTCATAATAACAACCTGAACAGGAGATAACCATACAGGGAACTTACCAGCATATTTCTCAATTAATAACCCAATAATCCTCTCAATAGCACCAACAGATGACCTATGTATAACAACAACTTTTT
>JBBSWW010000011.1:0-8994 GCA_038046085.1 Nanobdellota archaeon
CCTTTGGAGCTTACATCTGTTGTATAAGTTGCATTTATACGACTTCCGTCAGGTAAACTTCCATCTAATAATGGTTCTGCATAACTTACATATCTTCCGCATTTCTGTGCTATCTTCTCTACAAATGCAGCCATCTCATGTATATCTTTGTAAATTAGGTTTGTTCTTATGTTTCTATATTTTCTGTGTACTATGTATACTGGTGAATTTAATCCGTTGCACTCTACATCCTCTATGAAATAATCATTCATTAATGGTTCTAGTTGGTTCATTCCCACAAAATCCCTATAGATATAATACATTATTTTCAAGAAAGAATCATTAGGTAAGTCTATTGCAAGCTCTGTTAATAATACTCTTATATTTTTTTCTAGATATATCAATACAGTATTCTTGTCTTTTACACTTATAAAACTTAGATTTATTAATTCTTTTACTCCATCTTCTAATGTTATTAATAATTCCTTCTCATTGTCATTTAGTATTGGTTCTTCTATCTGGTATACTAATTCACTGTTCTCATTATCCCATGATATCTTTGCAAATGTATATGGTGGTATTAATGGATATCTTACATTTATCAGTTTAGGATCTTTTAGATCAGGAAGGTTTGGTATTGATGTTTGTTCTATATGGAATAATGATTTTTCATCTGATATAGGCATTGTTTTCGCAGTTGTATTTTTTACATCTTGTGATGGTTTTGTTATAGAATTTGTCTGTGGTTTTTTGCCTTTTAATAATAAGATTATACTAGCAGCCATCCCAGCTGTCAGGAATACACCACCACCTATAATCCCTATTGTCTTTATATCCAATTTGTCCTCTTTTATTTATATACTAAAAAGTAGATATTGAATATAAACATTTCTATTTGACTTCGGATATTGATACTTTTATTTTTTTATTTTCAGCACCATCATTTCTTATTGCTAAGTCAGTTATTCCTGTTATTGTTGTTACACTTGGCAATAGGTTTATGATATTCTTTTCAGAATTTGCATTCTCAGAATATGATATCCATAATTTTACTTTATATCCATCTCCAGATGTCCATGTTTGTATTTTTAGATTTCCTTCAGAGACTGGCGTAGCATCCTGTTCTGTTTTTCCTGGCTCGCTTAATGCAATCTTTGTATCATATTCCCATGTTATCTGTTCTTTCAGGTCATCTATCTTGAAATCTCCTTTTTTTATATCTACTTTTACTACTCTCTGCCCTCCAGGACCTCCTCTTACTACATCTCTTATATTTTTATCAAGTATCTGGAATACTTCTTTTGTCTGTAAAACTACATTCTTGTCTCTTAGTTTATTTATTGCTGGCAATCCTGCTGCTAGTAATATTGATATGATTATTATTCCTAATCCAAAATATAGAATTGCACTGACCCATATATCTGCTTTTTTAGATTTCATAGTTTGCCTTTAAAATTAATAAAATAAAAAATAAAGATGAAGAGTTATACTTTTATTGTCTCTTCATTTTCACAGACTTTCTTTTCACCTGAATCTAATGTAGCTACAGGTCTTACATCTATACTGCTCCAGATTTCTCCAGCAGGTGCAGCACCGACAGGTAATATGAATTTAGCCTGTGCAAAGGATCCTAATGATGTCGGTACAGGTTCAGTTATTGATGCTGTAGGCGTTATCTTAAGACTTGGATCAGCATCTGAAATATATGTCTTTGTTGTTCCTTTGTCTGTCTTTGCTACAAACAAGAATCCTGAGATAGTTTTTTCATTCTGGTTCTTTGCTGTCACATCAATTGATACTCCATTTTTTACAAAGCTGTATTCAACATTGTATCCTGTTGTACATAAGATACTGAATTGTGATGTTTTTCCTGTCTCTGATGTTGTTGTCTTAAATAATTGTGTTCCCCACTGTATTACTAAAGCTGCTAATACTATTGTAAATCCAATTATTAGTACTGTAGCTATTAATGGTGATATTCCTTTCTTGTTTTTATTATTCATATTTTCCCCCTTTTATGAACTTGAACATTGCACTTTTACACTATTACTAGCGCATGTTTTTACTACTGAATTTTCTATTATTACTGGTATTAATTCTACATCAAGTGCATTATTATCATCATCTTGTTGTATATCTGGAGCACCGCTCAATCCTATTTTTTCCTCATTTCCAGGTTTTACATTGTTTGGCAATAATGGCGTTGGTCCGTTTTCCATTGCTATCCAGAATCCGTCTATTCTCTTTTTTCCTTGATTGCTTACCTGTAATGTTAATTCGTGATTATTATTTAATGTGCAACTTGGAACACTGAATTCTAATTCAGCTATATCGTTTGGTCCGCATTGTACCTCTCCTTTTTTAGCTTGTAGGCTTAATGTTCCTGATAACCATAGATATGTTAGAACTCCTAAAGCAACTGTGAAACCTATTAATAATACTGTAGCAATTAGAGGGCTTATTCCCTTTTTGTTTCTCATCCTCATTTTTACCTTACTCCTTTTAGTTTTTTACTTATTTAAAAGTTTAACTATTTATCAATTGAAGTTATTGTGAAGTTTCTGTTGACCATTGTATATTCTTACAACGTCTGGTTATCTCTCCAGTTTCATCTGCAGGCTGTAATGTTCTTCCAACACTTGTTGCTATTGTATTGCATAATTCTATTGGGTTTATGTATAATACTTTTTTTGTACATATGACATTCTGTTCTGGATCTCCATCTTTTTTATCTGGGTTTCTTATCCATGGTGTTATCTTTATGTTTGGATTTTTCTTGAATAAGTTTATATCATTATTATATGTGAATGCTATTCCTCTATCGTCCTGATTTCCTAATTCATCAAAATAATCAATTGATTTTCCTGTATTATCTTTGCTTCCTGAGGGTTTGATTCCTCCGAGTATTCCATATTCCTGGCTTGGTTGTCCTGGCGCTGTTATTGTTAATTTGTATATTGTGAATGATCCTTTATTCTTTAATTTCAATCCTGTTATTAAGAATAGATTATTTATCCCAGATACAGGAATTACTTTTAGTTTGTTTTCTCCTGTTGTCTCATCTTTTAGTGTATCATATGCTAATGTTACACTATCACATAATACTGTATCTTCTGCAAAACTCTCAAAATTAACTTTTTTTGTTTTATTGATTACATATGTAGAGACAAACGCTGCCATTGCAACACTGAATGCTACTAATAGAACTACTGCTATTAACGGACTTACACCTTTCTTTTTTCTCATTGAAGTGTTTAGAATTAATCTATGTTTTAAATGTTTCTAATTATTTTCAAAAATAATGGAGAAATGTTTTTAAATCTGATTAGTTAGAAATCTAAGTTAGAATCTCTTAATATCTGTTCTGCATCTGGTTCTTTCTCTACTGTTCCCTTCTTTCCGCAGTTATGACACATCTGTGGTACTTCTAATCTCATTGTTCTTGGTGTATATTTGAACCTGCAATTCCTGCAAACGAATGTTGTCATGGTTATAGTATATTGAAACTCCTTTATTAATTTTTTTATTTATTTTCTACTATAATAATCTTAATATATTATTTAAAATTATTTTTTTTTATGCCAGTAGCTTTAGCACCTGTTCATAAGATTTCTTTAGATGCTGCTGTTGATTTGTTCATCTCACCTAATAAATTATCATCTTTAAAAGTATCACATTTTTATAAAGATCCGCATGAATTAAGTTTAGTATATGAAGATGTTAAAATAGATTCTTTTGGCACTGAGCTGAGTTCATGGTATATTCCAAATGATAATGATAAAGCAGTAATATTATGTCATGAGCATGGTGGTGATAAGTCTCATATGCTTAAATATGCCAAGTTCCTGCATGATGGTGGCTTTAATGTCATAATGTTTGATTTTAGAGCTCATGGTTCTAGTTCTGGTAAGCATTTTACTCATGGGTTTTGGGAAAGTAGTGATATCTCATCTGTCATTGATAACTTAAATTATAGAGGTATAAATAATATTGGCATTCTTGGTGTCTCTTCTGGTGCTGCAATATCTGTTTTAGCTTCTTCTGATAAGAGAATTAAAGCTGTTGTTGCTGATAGTATTTATCCAAGTATAGAATTCATGTTAAGAAGATGGATAGGCATTGAGAATTTTGAAGTTGAAGACAGTTATATTGATGAGATAATATACAGAGCTGCAAATATTACTGGAGCTGACTTCCTCTCTTTGGATCCTATTGAAAATGTCAGTGATGTCAATATTCCAATAATGTTTTCTCATGGTTCTAGGGATCGTTTAGTCCCTATTGAAGAAGCATTTAAAGTCTATGAAAAAGCTAATGGTCCTAAAGAATTCTTGAAAGTTAGAGGACTTCATAATCATTATTTATTGAATGGAGATAATCTTGAATATGAAAATTCTATTGTAAGATTTTTTTCAGATTATCTTTAGGCAATGCTTTTATATGATATGATATTCATTGATTCATGGATAATAAAAAAGTTGGTTTGATATTCTTGGCTTTTGGTATTTTATTGGTTGGCATTTTGCTTGATTATGATTATATAAATTCAAATAAGGTTTACAGTTGTGATATTGACAATAATTGTCTTCCTGTAAATTCTGTTTTCACTATTACCAATATTTTCATTGCTATAATCTCATGCCTATTGACTTTAGGTGTTTATATGATATTTTTTAGTAAAGGTGAAGAGATATTGATTAAGAAGCTTGATGAAAATAATAAGAAACTGTCTGATGATGAGAAGTTTGGTATCTTATTTAAGGCATTGACTAAGGATGAACAGGATATTATTAAGATTGTTAAGAATGAAGAAGGCATTACTCAGTCTACTTTGAGGATTAGGACTGATATGTCTAAGGCAAAGTTAAGTTTTGTTCTTTCTGATCTTGAGAAAAAGAAGCTTATAATTAAAGAATTATATGGCAAGACAAATAAGATTTTTCTTAAACAGTCTATTTGAACATTAAATAAGTTATTTTTTGCTTATTTTGTGGATTGAAGCATTATTTTGTGATTGTTTCATAGGTTAATTATTTATATTGATTAGTTTTATAATATTTTTATGAATAAAAAATTAATATTATATGTTTGTATTTTTTTGTTAGTTATCAGTTCAGTTTTAGCTCTTGAGCTTCCTAAGAATTTGCAGTTGATTAATGAATACAATAATTCCAGGGTTCAGTCTTTATCTTTATTGATAGCTTTTCTTGGTGGTATTCTTAGTTTGTTATCTCCTTGTGTCTTGCCTTTTTTGCCTGCCTTTTTTGCCTTCACATTTAAAGAATCTAAAAATATTACTAAGATGACTTTTGTTTTCTTCTTAGGTTTGTCCTCTGTTTTTATTTTATTTGGTGTTCTTTTCTCATTTATAGGGTCTTTACTATCAGAGTATAGGATTTTTATTACATTGTTTGCAGGCATTTTAATTTTGATATTTGGTATTATTACAATGTTTAGTGATGGTTTCTCTTTTATGAAATTTAATTATAAACCTAAAAATAGTATTTGGTCTGTTTTTATTTTTGGTGTTCTTTTCTCTATTGGGTTTACACCCTGTATTGGTCCTATATTATCAGCTATTTTGGTAGCATCAACTACTTTTTCAAGCACTATCTATTCAGCTCTTCTTTTATTTAGTTATTCTTTAGGTTTTATTATTCCTTTATTCATTCTCTCTTTCTTCTATGATAGATATAAGTTGCATAAGAATATTATTTTCAGAGGCAAAGAATTCAATTTTGCTGGATTTAAGTTTCATACTCATAAATTCGTTGCGGGTTTGTTATTGATTATATTAGGCATTATTTACATGATTGATAGGGGAACTTACTTAGCTAATACTATTAATCCTTTTAATATCAAAGAATTATTTTATTTATATAATGATAGATTGTTTAATTATGGTATAGGTTCAGTTGCAGGCAATATAATTGGTGCTTTGCTTATTGTTTCATTAATTGTTATTATAATATATTTCATTAGGAAGGATAAAGATGTTTAAGAAAATTTTATTTATTTTGTTTGTTGTATTTTTGGTTTCATGTTCTAAAAAGTCTTATGATGAGGGTGATTTGGAATACAAGAAAGTCTGTGAATCTAAGGGTTATGAATGGATGGAGATGTACGAGATGAGAAATGATACTCCTATTTCTAAAACTATTTGTTTTGGATGTATGGTTAACGGCAATCACATATGTACTCTTCAGGAATTTAACGAATTAGAGCCTGCATTAAAATAAACGTTATTTTAGCTTTTTTGAACGATTCTGAACAATTTTCAGCCTTATTTTATTAAAATAAGATAGTTTTATAGTATTGTTTTCTGCGTTATTTTTATATATAAGTATTAGTTTAATCATATTTATGAAAAAAGAGTCTTTGGAAAGGATGACACTGGTAGCAGTTGTTATTGCAGCTATATTTCTTATAATCAATCAGTTTGTTATTGCATCTTTAGATGGTTCTTCATCTTCAAGGATTTCATTCTCAGGCAAGACTGGAAGCACTCTTGGTGTCGGACTTAAGTCTGATGGTACTAGGGGTGTTATTGAGTATCCTACAATAAGTGAAGTTCCAAATGTGAAAGAGACAGGAGATGCTGCTCAGGATGCTTTAAATAAATACGTTCCTACTGGAACTCCTTGGTATGGTAATGATGCTAGTGTAAGTTTTGATGATCCAGTTAATTCATTGAATATATGGGCTGAAGTTGGTGGTCCTTTAGGTGAAAGGCAGGGTGGAAGATTCTCTAGTTCAAGGACTATTTGGGAAAAAGATCTTACCCCAGAACAACAAGCAAGATACGAAAAATTAGTATCTGTAGCTACTTGTGATTTTTGTTGTGGTTCTCCTCAAAGACCTACTCGTGTTAATGAATGTGGTTGCTCTCACGCTGCTGCTGCTCGTGGTATTATAAAATATTTCATTCAGAATTATGGTGATAAATATTCAGATGAGCAGATTTTAGGTGAAAGATCCAGATGGCAGACTTTATGGTATCCTGGACCTACTGTTAAATTGATTTTATCTGAATCATCTAATGGTGAAGCTTCAGTATCAGATTTATCTAAACTGCCTAGTATGGTTGGTGGATGTTAATAATATAATGGAGGAAAAAATAAAATGATGAATAAGAATATTTTGATAGCAGTGATTTTAGTTGTTTTGGTAGCAGTTTCTGTCATTCAGACTGTTCAGTTGACTGGTTTGAAATCTAAGATCTCAGATTCAGGTGTGTCACTTAAAGGTTCAAGCTCAGCTGTTTCAGCAAAAACAACAACTACAAGTTCAAGCTTGGACAATCTTCCTAGCATGGTTGGAGGCTGTTGATTATTTTTTTTTGGTGATTTATTATGGCAAAGAAAAACTCTTTTCAAAGGAACATTCCTGTAGAACCTATGATTCATATTTTGATGATTGCATTGATTGCAGTTCTTGTAATAAACTTTTTTTTGATTAATGCATTATCATCTACTATAAGTAATAAGATCATTGATGTTAAAGAATCATTGAGGCCTGGAGTTTTAGAGTTGACTATAATAAATCCTGAAGATTGTGATGAATGTTATGACATTAACCAGGTTGTCGAGTTAGTTAAGAAAGGTAAAGTGAACATTTCCAGGGAAGAGACATTGGATTCTGTAGAAGCAGCTGATTTGATTAAGAGATATAATATAGAAAAGCTTCCTACAATTATTATTAAAGGTGAGACTAATAAGACTGATCTTAGTTTCCTCTCAAAAGTAGATGATGTTTATATTTTCACAGATGTTCCTGTACCGAATTATAATATTAAGTCTGATAGTATTGTTGGATTGGTTAATGCAAATATTATTTTACCCTCAGATTGTAATGATTGTTTTGATATGTCATCTGTAATTGATGAGTTCAAATCTAATGGTATTAAGTTTGAGATTGTTAACAAAGTTAATGAATTCAGCGCTAAAGATTTAATCTCAAAATATAAGATAGATAGTCTTCCAGCATTGGTTTTATCTAGTGATGCTTCTGAATATTCTGTTCTTAAGGAACAGTGGGAGTCATTTGGTCATGTAGCTGTTGATGGAAGCTATATCTCTGAAGGTTATTTCCCTCCTTTCAAGAATCTTACAACAAATATGATAAATGGTTTAGTATCGCTTACATATCTTACTGATAATTCATGTAAAGAATGTTATGATGTCAAGACTCACAAGAAGATTATTGATGGCTTTAATGTGAAAGTATCATCTGAAACAACAGTAGATATATCTGAATCTAATGGTAAAGAATTATTGACTAGATATAATATCACTAAAGTTCCTACAATTATTGTATCAAGTGATGCAAAGTATTATAAGAATTTTATAAGAGCATTTACTCCTGTATCATCAAAAGCTGTTGATGGTTCATTTGTATTTGTTAATCCTGAGATAATTGGAAATTATAAAGATTTAAAATCTGGTGAGATTATTAAACCTCAGAGTTAAGCTGCTTTTTCTTGATTTTTTTGTATATCTAAATCATACAAACCAAGATATTCAGCGATTATATGAGTATAAGTGAGTGCTGTTTTTGCAACATCTGTCAAAAGTCCATCTTCAGATCTCATTTCTTCTACTCTTGTTTTTTCATCACCTTCTATAAGTGTTAGGTAATCACATAATGTAGTGATTCTTTCAAGTGATTGATCTATAACCTTTTTAAAAATAACTGGTCTAGGCGCAGAAAGCTTTACTGCATGTACTAAATTACGAGCAACATTATAAAAATTACTTTCTGAAGTGGCATTATGAAGTCTTGCTAAAGAATCTATTTTTCCATCAAAATAACTACAGACACTACCTACAACAGATGGATCTTCTCTAATAATAGAAGCTAATTCTTTAGAGTCATTATTACGAACAGCAGTCCATGCTACCCATTGTATTGGATGTGTGTCTTCTATCATATACTTACTATTAGGAAAAGACTTATAAGACTAATAGTTAAAGACATAAGTAACGCATAAATTGTTGGTTAAAAATATGTTCTTTC
>JBBSWW010000012.1:0-23539 GCA_038046085.1 Nanobdellota archaeon
ATTTTTGTAAGATTTTCATAAAAATTTGAGTTGATTATTTAAACTTTAAAAATAATATAAGAAAATGAACGAAGAAACAAAGAAAAAGATAAGTGAAACTAAAAAAAGAAAATATTCTAGTGGTGAAGTAATTGTTTGGAATAAAGGCAAGAAAAGACCAGAATTCTCTCAAGAATGGAAAGATAATCTATCAAAAGCTCTTAAAGGAAAAAGACCATCTGAGAATGCAATTTCAAAATTAATTGAAAGAAATAAAACTAATAATCCTATGTGGAATAAAGATATAGTAAAAAAAGCAACAGCAAAGAGAAATTATAAAGATATAGCAAGAAAAACAACAGAAACAAAAGTGAGAGCTGGAACATTTTTAGAATATTCTAAGAGAATGAAAGAAAATAATCCTATGAAAGATCCAATAATTAATGCCAAAGTAAATAAGAATCCAGAATATATGAAAAGAAGAATAAGTGCATTGATTAAAACACCAAATAAAAAAGAATTGATGGTTATTGAACTTCTAAAAAATAATAATCTTGAATATGATTTTGTTGGTGACGGAAAAATTATGATTGGTACTAAAAATCCTGATTTTATTAATATAAAAAATAAAAAGATTATTGAAGTGTTTGGTGATTATTGGCATACTAAAAAAGTTAGGTGTTATGAAGAAACAGAAGAGGGTAGAATAAAATATTTTAATAATTATGGTTATAAAACATTGGTTATTTGGGAAAGTGAATTAAAAGATAAAAATAAAGTTTTAGAAAAGATTATTAAATTTTAAAAATAAAATTAGGGAGTTGTTCTCCCCATATTAATTAAAAAATTTATTTCTTTTTTTTCTTTCCGCCACGTGCCATTTTTGCTTCGCAGACGTCTGTGGTTTTCCCCAACGTATGGAGATAAATTTCCTGCTCCATCTACGTAATACAAAAATCCGGATTTACGTTTTATAGCGTTTTTAACTAATATTGTTCCCATTTCTTCTACACCTCCTTTTCCCAGTTTCGATTATTATCGTCGATATTCCTATATATTATCTTATTTATAAAGTTATCGTCGATTTTCTATAATTTTTCCATCGATTAAAATATTTAATTATATTTTTTATACCATATGAAACTTACAATTATAGATAATAATAATGCAGTAACTAATGCCCATATTATTGTTTGTTTTACTAATAAAAAGAATACTACTAAGAATATTAAATTAAATACATACAAAAATAAATTTCCAAAAAATATCTTAGCGCCGTCGAGATCTCCTATTGGAAGATAATTGAATATTACTAAGAATAAATTTACTGTTACTAACATTTTTATTCCTAATGCAGCTCCGACAATTGCTAATATTACTCCAGACCATATTGAATACAAGCATATCATTGCTCTTTCATAATCCTGTAAATATATTCTTCTTCTTCCTGTCCTGTGTTCTATGTTCTCTGTTAATTTATGTTCTCCTATTGCTGTGAAAAACATTTTTCCTTTTGATACTATGATTATTATTAATGCAAGTACTATTCCGAATGGCATCCCTTTTTTAGATTCAGCTCCTTTGAACCAGAATTTTTTTACATTCCATATTCTATATTCTGAGTTAGTATCATGTCTTGAAGCTTTATATTTTATTACTGCTTCTCTGAACAATACAGATAATACAACTATCAAGAAAACTCCTAATAGATTTAGTAACCAGTATTTTGCAACAAATGTTTTTCTTCCATCATCAAATCCAAATATGAATGCAAGAATTAATATTGAAATTGCTAAGTGTATTCCCTCTTTCTTTGTAAACATGATATTATTTGTTATAAATTAATATTTAAGCTTTCTTAATTGTTTACCGGACTGTTCTATAAAAAAATAAAATAAAAAAATAAATCTTAATGGAACAATTTTTTTATTTCATCATTGAACCATAAGAAATATATTATTCCTCCGTTGATTATTGTTCCTATTGGGAAACTGAATAATCCTAATACTGAGACTATTGTTGCAACCACTCTGGCCCATGACTTATGTTTCCATAATCCAAAACCTGTTGCTAATGCAGCAATTCCTACTAGTATCATGAACAATCCTGCGAAAGCTGCTAATGCTCCGAATAATCCTCCAAGCATTCCCATTCCTCCGAATCTAGTTCCTAATACTCCTAGTGCACTTCCTGCTGTTAGTATAAATAATCCTCCTAACAATGCGAATGCTGCCTCAATCCAGTATAATATTGAAATAACTTTTACTACTGTATTTGCCTGTCCTTTATCCATTTCTTCTACACCTCCTTTAAATTCATATATTATATTTAGAAATCATTTCTATTTAAGATTTATTATATTCTTATTCTCTTTATTTCTTCTATTATCTCTTCCTCATGTCCTGCCCCTACTACTGCTACTATCTTTGTATAGTTTTTCATCAATCCATCTAGTTTTTTTGCCATATACTTATTCCTGTCTTCAACTAATACTTTATAGAAATTTGGATATCTTTTCTTTGTTGTTTTTAGTAAATGTTCTATTAGTTCTTTTTCTGGCACTTTATTTAAGTCTATGTTCATCCTGTTCTTCTTTGAGAATATTCCTTTTATTATATCCTCTACAAACCTATACTTTTCTTTCCATGTTATCTCTTTTGAGAAGTTCTTTAATGTGATTTCTATTTTCTGGTCTATAAGTGCTATCCTTGCTTTGATCTCTGTTGCACTCTCAGCTGCTTTTATCATCTCATCTCCAGGATTCATTCCTACTGACTTTCCTAGTTTCTTTTCTGCATACTCTCCAAGTTTGGCAAATACAAATCCCTTTATTCCAATAACTCTTAACTCTCTTAATCCTGCTTTTCTTCTCTCTTTACTGATCAATGAATAGTACCTCGCCTTATCTAACTCTAAAGCTACTACTTCAGGTCTTTCCCTCAATATAACACTCTCTACTTCTAGCAAACTCTCCTTGGCTATATGCGATGTTCCTATAATAATTAGATTTTCAAATACTCTCATCATAAAAGAGAAAAATATTTAAACTTAAAAATGTTGTTTTATTTTAGAAATCAGATAAAAGGTGAAATAAATGCTTAAAACTAGAAAAGTAACAGATGTTTTTGGAATGCAGGTTTATACAGACGACGGACTTTTTTACGGTGAAGTTGAAGAAGTCATTATACAGAATAACAGGGTTTATGGCTGGCGTGTTAGGGCAACTAAGCACTCTCAGTTGAGCCGTGTTCTTACAGGTGCTAAAGGTGCTACTGTACCTCACCAGTTAGTTAAAGCTGTTGGTGATATAATGATAATCTCAAGATCAGCACTTCCTTCAGAAGAACTTCCAGAATCTGATAAAGAAGAATTGACTGCTGAAGATTATTAATTTCTTTATTTAATTGATTTTTATTAATTTTTAATTTATTTTACTAAAAAGAATAATTAATTTTCTATCGCTATTAACCACAACACTTATATATTAATTCTCATATTTTAGAATTCATGGTTTCACCATTAGAAAAAGCGGTGCTGTTTTTTAAAGAGTTTGGACTCTTTGATGTTGTTCTTCCTTTCTTGTTAGTATTCTCAATTACTTTTGCTTTATTAGAAAAAAGTATGATTCTTGGTGTTGAGAAAATTAATGGTAAAGATGTTCCTAAAAAAGCTTTGAACACAACTGTTGCTTTTGTTGTTGCTATGCTTGTTATTGCTACTAATAAGATTGTTTCTGCTATTAATAATGCTCTTCCTAATATTGTATTGCTTATAGTTATTATTATTTCATTCCTTTTGCTTATTGGCAGTTTCTATAAGACTGGTGAATTTGATTTCTTCCAGAATTATGGTTTTGCTAAGATGGGTTTCTTTTTTGTTATACTTATAGTTGTTATACTTATATTTGCTAACTCAATCATGAGGACTGATAATGAATCATGGTTAGAATCTATCTGGAATTATATTGCAGGAAATCTTACTGGCACTGTTGTCACATCTTTTATTTTCCTTGCAGTTGCTATTGCTGCTGTTCTTTTCGTTACAAAGAATCCTGAAGCTAGTGGGGGTAAATAATGTTATTCGAGATTACTTTTAGTTTTGCAGACACTTTTTATTATCTTGAACAGATTGGTGTTATGAACTATGTTCTCCCTTTCTTGTTAGTTTTTGCTATAGTTTTTGCTATTCTTGAGAAGACAGCAATTCTTGGTAATAACAAAAAAAATATCAATGTAGTTGTATCAAGTGTTATTGGTATGTTGGTTGTTGTTCAGCAGGGTATTGTTGAATTAATTAATCTATTCTTACCTAGAGTATCTTTGATATTGGTTGTTATGTTAATGGTTTTGATGTTGATTGCAATGCTTGCAGGAAAGAGATTTGAAGGTTTACAAAAATCTGCACTTGGATTAGGTATTATCTTAATTATTGTTGCAGTTATTATAGCTTTGACAGCTCCTCCTGCTACATCTGGATTTTTCTTGTCTGAGGCAGATAAAGCAGCATTGATCAGGATTGGTATTCCATTATTAATATTCTTCATAGCTATTGGTATTGTTACTGGTGGTGGTGATAGTGAACCAAAACCTAGTGGTATTAAAAAATTCTTAGAAGGAATAGGTGAAGGTCTTAAATAAAATTAACCATGGCAACTATACTTGATGTTAGTCTTCTGAATTTTTTGCTTCCTATATTTGTATTCTCTCTTATTTTTGTTTTTCTCTATGCTATCTTATCTAAGACAGAATTGTTTGGTAAGAATGATAAGAATCAGGCTTTGAATCTTATTGCAGCTTTTAGTGTTGCAGCAATATCAGTTTTCGCTGGCAGTATCACAGGCATTGTTTCTATTGTTACACCTTGGATTGTTTTCATAATATTCATCTTAGTTATGTTGTTCGGTATGTACAGGTTTTTCGGTATTGAAGATAAAGAGACTTGGAGTAATATTGGCAGCCCTGTTCTTGTATTTGTTATTATATTAATAGTAATATTAATTGCATTATCAACTGTATTCGAAAGTCAAGTCTCTCCTTATGGGGATTCTAGTGACACTGGTGTTAAATCTCAGGTATTGAAAACTTTGACACACCCAAGACTTTTAGGTGCTTTATTCATTCTTATAATTGCATCATTCGCAGTTAGATTCCTTTCAGAGGGAATGGTAGCACATAAATAACCTTTTTATTAGAATTTATTTTTTAGTTATTTTCATCTCTTTTACTAATCTATCTAATTCCTTAATATTTGTTGTTAATGGTTCTACTATCTTCTCAAATACCTTTTCCAATGCTTTCATTTCTGTATTCACACCTTGCATGTTCTGATCATAATCTTTTATTCTTCCTAGTATTGCATTCTGTAAATTATCAAATCTCTCATTTATCCTTAATATCTCTTGTTTGATTGCTACAACATCATTATTTATCTTTTCTTTCCATACTGATAAGTTCCCTACACCACTCATTAATTCATCAAATTTCTCGCTTACTATAGCCTCAACTATCTGATGTATTCTATCACTATCAATTTGTGGTGCTGCATTCTGTTGTTGATTGCCGAAATCCATTAATGGTGCACTAGTTGTTGTTTCCTGTGTCATCTCTTCAGAATTCTGTATCTCTGGCATTTCTTCAGTTGTCTCTTGAGTAGATTCTGTTGGGCTTGGAACATCTCCTATCATCCCATCGACTCCTGCCTTTATTTCTGAATAATCACTCTTTTCTGCCATCAACTTCACTCTTTTTTTCTTTTATTTTTTGATATTCTTCAAGGCTTTCTTGTATTAGTCTCTTCACATCATTTTCTGTTGTAAACTTTAAAGGGTTCCATAAGTTAATATATTTTTCTAAAAACTTGACATCCTCTTTTCTTGCAAATAATTCTAATTCATTAAGAAGGTGTTTCATTGATTCTTTGATCTTGAATATATCTTTTTTTATCTCTTTTATATCATCATTTAGTGATTTTGTCTCAGTAGTTATCTTCTTGTACTCTTGTATCATATTATTGTTTATTATCAATACTTTATCCCTTAGAAGATTGTATTTCCCCTCTAATGACCTTATTCTACCTATTGTATCCATTATATCTTCATTTCCAGAAATCTGTTGTTGTTCAGCCATCTTTTATTTAATAATTATCATTCTCTACTAAATAAATGTTTTGTCTTTTTTTAGAAACCTATAAAAATTCTCGATTAACTATCAATTTATGGTTTTGTTCAAAAAGAAGGTTAAGCCTGGTGAATATGAGTTACAAAGAGATGGTGCTGAGGATGTTCTTCATATCAATTATGATTCTTATCCTAGGATTGCTTCTATTGAGGATGATGCTATAGTCATGTCTTATGTCATTGAGGCTTTATCTCAGAATCCTTCTGTTAACAGGATTATTTTTCATCAGAAGAAGAAATATGAATATGGTCATCATCAGACAGCTTTACTTGTAGAGATAGCAACTATCTATAATCATTTCATTAAACAAAAGAAATTTTTATCACAAGCTGCATTGGAAGTTTTCGGACCATTAGAAGATTCTTCTGATAAGATAAAAAATCTTCAATACCTTATTTTGAATTTATTGAGGACTGATCCTGTTGGTGCTTTTGTTGAATCTAAAAGATTTCTTAGGGAAGAAAAGATTAATCTGATTAATGCTCCTGAAGAAAAGAAGATAAGATTACAACCATACATCACTTTACTATCAGAAATTTATAGTTTATTAGGTGATACAAAGCTTCTATCTTTATGCAAAGACAAAGTTGATGGTTATGAAACAGGTTCCAGGGATGTTTACAAATCTATTTTCAAACCAACTATCACTCCAGATTTTATGTATACAAGATTAATATCTACACCACCTTTAAATGCTCAGATGCTTGATTCTTATTCTGTTGGCAAGAATGTTAATATTCAGATTTTTAATACTAAAGATAATATCAAACCTCTTTATCATATAACTCCTCCAGAATTTTTGATATCTGAAGATAAGTATGAATTATTGGATTTAGCTAGAAAAGTTTTATCTGAACACCAGCCTAAGGCTGAAGAGTTTTTGGATGTAGAAAAGATGCGTGAGACTTTCTTTAATATTGGTAAAGATCTTTTGACTGAATTAGCTGATAATAAAAATGTTAGTTTAACTTATCCTGAGATAGAAGAGTTAGCACAAATATTAGTTCGTTATACTGTTGGTTTTGGGTTGATTGAAAGTTTGTTGATGGATGATAATATCCAGGATATTGCTATTAATAGTCCTGCAGGTGTCACATCTATTTTTGTTGTTCATGGCAAGTATGATGAATGTATAACTAATATTGTTCCATCTATTGAGGATGTTGAGAGTTGGGCTTCTAAATTCAGATTGATTTCAGCACGTCCATTAGATGAAGCTAATCCTGTTCTTGATACTGAACTTTCTATTCCTGGTGCTCGTGCAAGAGTTGCTGTTATTACAAGACCGTTGAATCCTACAGGTTTGGCTTTCTCTATTAGGAGACACAGAGACAAACCTTGGACTCTTCCTTTATTTATTAAGAATAATATGATCTCAGATCTTGGTGCTGGATTATTATCTTTTTTTATTGATGGTGCTAGGACTTTACTAATAGCAGGTACTCGTGGTTCTGGTAAGACTAGTCTTATTGGTTCTGTTCTTGTTGAGATTATGAGAAAATATAGAATAATAGTTGTTGAAGATACTAGAGAACTTAATACTGAATTTCTAGCTAAACTTAATTATAATATTCAGCCTATGAAAGTAAGATCTGCTTTATTGAAATCTGGTTCTGAAATTTCTGCTGATGAAGGAATAAGAACTTCTTTGCGTATGGGTGATTCTGCTCTTATTGTCGGAGAAGTAAGGAGCCTCGAAGCTTTAGCTCTCTTTGAGGCTATGCGTACTGGTGCTCTTGCTAATACTGTTGCAGGAACTATTCACGGTGATTCTCCTTATGGTGTCTTTGATAGGATTGTTAATGATCTTCAAGTTCCTAGAACTAGTTTCAAAGCTACTGATATTATTGTTGTTGCAAATCCTGTCCGTTCAGCTGACGGTCTTCATAAATTCAGAAGAATTACCCAGATCACTGAAGTTCGTAAACAATGGGAAGAAGATCCTTTGAAAGAAGGTGCTTTTGTTGATTTGATGGTTTACGATTCTAAATCCGATTCTTTGCTTCCTACTGATGAACTGATTAATGGTGATTCTGATATCATTAAAGCTATTGGTGGTTCTATTAAAGAATGGGCTGGTAATTGGACTGCTATCTGGGATAATATTATTTTAAGATCTAAGACTAAAAGGACTATTGTAGATTATTCTATTAGATATAATATTCCAGATTTATTGGAAGCTGAATCAGTTATTTTCATGAACGATGAATTCCATAGGGTTATGGACATTGTCCGTGAAGCTTCTGGAGCTTTAGATTCTGAAAAGATTTTTATTGAATGGGAAAAGAGATTGAAGGAACATATCGAGAATGCTTACGGCATAACTATTTAAATAAAATCATTCTTATTATTAAAAAAGAGGTTATGAATTTATGTCTGAAAAGCCTGATGATATCTTGAACAGATATCGTAAGAAAATTAATGATCATATTGATAAGGATTCTTTAGGTCAGGTTATTGACTCTTCAGATAATTCTTTCTCTAATGAATATTCGAAATTTAGAGATGAGATTACTTCATCTAAACGTTCAAGTTATGAGAAATGGTGCAATTTTGCTGAGCATATCATAAAGTTTGCTCCATCGCCTAAGATTCTTTCATCTTTAGAGACAGCAATTGATACTGCTCACTTGAATATCACTCCTGTTGGAGCTGCAAGTTTTGCTGCTTTATCAGGCTTAGTAATTATTCTTGGTGGTTTTTTATTATCATTGATTATTTTTGCATTGCAGGGTATGGATTTTCAGAATTTTCCTATTTTTACATTATTAGTTTTTTTAGTTACAGGATTATTATCATTTGTATATCTTCCTAGGATTCCATTATATATTGCTACTAGGTGGCGTCTTCAGGCTAGTAATCAGATGGTCACTTGTATTTTATACGTAGTTATTTACATGAGACATACTTCTAATTTAGAGCATGCTATTAAGTTTGCAGCTCAGCATATTGATGCTCCATTATCTTTGGATTTAAGAAAGATTTTCTGGGATATGGAAACTCGTAAGTTCTCAACTATTAAAGAATCTTTAGATAATTATCTTGAGACATGGAGACATTATAATTTAGAATTTGTTACATCATTTCATCTTATTGAATCTTCATTGTATGAACCTTCTGATTCAAGAAGACTTGATTTATTGGATAAAGCTTTGAGTGTTATTCTTGAGGGTACTTATGAGAAGATGCTTCATTATGCTCAGGAAATTAAAAGTCCTATAACAACTTTGCATATGTTAGGAGTTATATTACCTATTCTTGGTTTAGTTATTTTCCCATTGTTAGGTGCTTTCTTGCAAGGTTTAGTTAAATGGTATCATCTTGCTTTTGTCTATAATATTATCTTACCTTTGATGGTTTATCTTTTTGGTATGAATATTTTATCTAAAAGACCTACTGGTTATGGCAATTCTAAGATTATCAATTCTGTTTATGAGAGAGGTTTCAATCCTTTTTGGTTATGTTTCATGATTGCTTTCTTCTTGATAATTATTGGATTGTTTCCTTTAGTTGTTAACATCTTGAATCCTCCTACTGCTGTTGCTGGTTCAACATGTCTATCTAATGATATTGATTTAGGTAAGTTAGGATGCTTCTTTGGATTTATTGATTTCCAGAATTCTGTTTATGGTCCTTTTGGTATTGGTGCTTTATTATTGAGTTTCTTTGTACCAGCAGGTTTAGCTTTCTCTCTTGCTTATTATTATAAATTAAGGAGTAATAAGATTATTGAATTAAGGAATGAGACTAAGGATTTGGAAACTGAATTTTCATCTGCTCTATTTCAACTAGGTAATAGGATTGGTGATGGTATTCCTACTGAGATGGCTTTTAGTAGTGTCTCTAAAACTTTAGAAGGTACTCCCTCTGGTAATTTCTTTAAAGCTGTTGATACTAATATCAGACAATTAGGTATGAGTATTCATGAAGCCTTGTTTAATCCTAAGAATGGTGCAATATTATCCTATCCATCTCCTTTGATTGAAAGTTCAATGGAAGTCTTATTGGAAAGTTCTCGTAAGGGTCCTTCTATTGTTTCACAGTCATTGATTAGTATATCAACTTACATTGAAAGGATCCACAAAGTTTCTGAGAGATTGAAAGATTTATTATCAGAAGTTATCTCATCTATGAAATCTCAGATATCTTTCCTTACTCCTGCTATTGCAGGTATTGTTGTTGGTATCTCTGCTATGGTTGTGAATATCATTGTAAAACTTAATGTTAGTTTATCTGTTACCTCTTTTGAGGGTGGTAGCGCTGATGTTGGTGGTTCAGCTGGTGGTTTGACTGCTCTTGTTGATCTGTTTTCAGTTAATGGTATTATTCCTAGTTACTGGTTCCAATTAGTTGTTGGTATTTATGTTGTTGAGTTAGCTTTTGTTCTGACTATTTTACAGAATGGTATTGAGAATGGTTCTGATAAGATTAATGAACAATATCTTTTAGGTAAGAATTTAGGTAAGAGTTTCTTGTTGTATGCAATTATTGCTTTCATAGTTACTTTATTATTTACTTTCATGGCTCAGGGAATATTGCAGGGAGAATTAGTCTGAAAAGCTTTAAATACAATCTTATTTCTTTTATTTTATGGATAAAAAAGGTGATGAGAGTATGCCTCCATGGCTTATTGTTTTGTTGATCTCTGCTGTGATTCTTTTAGCTCTTGCATTTTTAATTATTAAGAATAAGATTATTGATGGAGTGTTTAGGGGAATATGAATAAGAAAGGTGATCTTGATAAACAGACTTTAGGGATTATGATAATTACTTTAGTCACTATTTTTTTCGCTTCTATCCTGATTTATCAAATATACATAAAGACTTCAAACACTTCTAATATTGCTATCATTCAGACATGGGTTAATGAAAAAAGCACTCTCAATAGTATTCCTCTTGCAGGTTCTAGGATTCCTGTTCCTGATAGACCTCCTATTCCTGAATTAGCTGAACCTTACCTTGTTTATGAAAAGGATCTTGAATGGAATGATAATGATCCTCCTAAACTTTTTTATGAGATTGCTGATTCTATGGTTGATTGTTATACTGCTTTTAATCATGGTAAAAGTGATTTCGTTGATAATATTCAGAGAGATGTTTTCTGTTATCCCTGCAGGCAGTTTGCTTTTGAAGACAAGATTAAGAATGATAAAGTTGTAATAAAGGATTTCGAGAAATTTTTATATGATACAAAACCTGGGATTATAAAAGATAAAACTTATGCCGAACTAATTGATTATAAGAAAGTTCCAACTATTCAGATTGAGAATAAAGATCTAGTTATTGATAATAATTTATATATCTACTATGTTGGGTTTTCAGGAAGGAAATTTACTCAGATATTAGGAGAAGCAGGAGGCTTTAAGACTGATACCCAAATTAATGCAGGAGATATTGGAGAAAATTCAGCAGAAGTAGCTGCTGGTACAGGAAGTTCAGCTCTTAAATCTGGAATTCAGGCTGCAGAGGATAGTTCTGCTTGGAAAAATGTTTTAACTAATCTTGGTAGTGATGCTGCTAAAGCAGGTAAGTCTGAAGCTCTTCTACTTAATCTAGGGAAAGTATTAGGAACTAAGGGTCTTAAATTTGTTCCAATAGTTGGTTGGGGTTTTCAAGGTGTTGATACAGGTACTGGCATACTTAGGATTATTTGGGGTGACAAGCCTTTCCCTTCAGCTGTAACTATTGCTGATGCTGAACAAGTTAATAGCCTTTGTAATGAAAAAGTTGAAGATATTAGAGTTCCTTCAGAACCTATAGATGTTGCAGATAATTCTCAAAGACTTGAAGATAGTAGTCCTGGAGGTATTGCCTCATGAGATTCAAGAAAGCTGATTTTGAATTCGAGACTATAATCAAGATCCTTATACTGTTGATTGCATTATTTATTGTTATAAGTCTTGTCTTCATGTTCAAGAAAAGTTCATTGACATCAATTACTAAAGTTTTCGATATGTTGAGGTTTGGAAGATAAGATGGAGAAGTTAACTACTGAGAAATTGATTGCATGGTCTTTGATTATAATTGCTTTTCTTATAGTTTTCTTATGGTCTACTCCAGCATTTGGAAAATTAAAAGTTGCGATTTTTGGCAATTCATCATCTGATGCTATAGAAGATAAACCTATATCCGAGATTAGGAATTTATTTTTTGATCATATTGTTAGTGATTATCAGTCTTGTAAATATTCTAAGGATACTAATTGTTATTGTGCTATAAGGAATACAAATATACCTAATGGTTTTGTTGTAGAAATAGCAAATATAAATGATAATTCGATTATTAAACTTCATAAAGCAGCTGCTATAGCTGGCGGGATTGTTAATGATTATTCTCTATCTTCATCAGATTCAGATTCAGGCATTTCATCTATTGATGTGACTATTGATGATGATAAATTATTTGTTGAGAACGTTGCTTATGGTGATCCTTCGATGCTTCCTGACACTTCATTGGATATTAAGGATTTCTTGAAAGTTGATAAAATCTATCTTGAATCTTCAACTCTTTATACAACTGCAGATTTATCTGGACGTAACAAGATTGATTTTGAAAATGGTATTTTATACAAAAAAGATCAGCAAAGGACTTTCCTTCTAAAAAAGATTGATAATTTAGCTAGATGTTCTTCTCTTCCGAATGTTGATAAAGCTATTAATAATTTTGATTCTGTAACCTCTTCATTAAATAAATGTAAATCTAAGAATGATGAGAAATGTGCAACTTATACTCCTTCATTACCTACTGATTATTTATTAAAAGCTGAATCAGGTAATCTGAATATTTATTATAAAAATGAAAAGATAAAGTCAGCTAATTTCCCCGTATCTTGTATATTGAATAGTTTCAATAACCCTTCAAGAGATCTTTCTGGTAAGTTCAATACTCTTTTATTCAATGATTATTCAACTGTTGATTTCTATTCTTATGAAGATAACTCGATATGTATTGCTGTTGATGATAAAATAAAATAAATAAGTTCTGTCAATAAAATAGTTAGTTGATAAGCCTGTAGTATTTTAGTTTTAAAATATCTCTTGATAAAGTGAAAAATTTACGGCTTTAAGATAAAAAGCTTTTAAAAGAACTAATGTCTCAATAAATCATGCCAAGTATAATAAGTGCTATAATAAACATTTCTAAATTTAGAAATAACGACCTTAAACAATATTCTTCTAGATATCTGAATAGGGTTAATGCTTCTGGAGAGTTATTTGAATATTATATTAAAGATTCTATTGTTGGGGTTTTTGAGAAACAAGAAAAAGATAAAGAAGTTGAGTATGATAAAATATTTTCATATACTGGAAATCAAAATAATCCACCAGATTTAATAATCAAAAATAGTGATGCGTTTGAAATTAAGAAAATAGAAAATAAAAACTCTTCTATAGCACTAAATAGTTCTTATCCCAAAAATAAGTTATATATTTCAGATACAAGGATTACAACTTTCTGTAAAAATTGCGAGAAAGAGAGATGGGAAGAAAAGGATTTCTTTTACATTATTGGATGTGTTAAAAATAAAGTAATAAAAAATATATTTATTATTCAAGGGGAATGTTATTGTGCTGATCCTGAAATATATAAAAGACTATATGAACCCTTAAAAGATGAAATAGAATTAATTTTAACTACTGGCGGATTTGAAAAGGGTGAGACAAATGAATTAGGGAAAGTTAGAAGAGTTGACCCATTAGGAATTACAGATTTAAGGATAAGGGGTATGTGGCACATACAAAATCCATTTAAAGTTTTTGAGAGCATAATAAAATATGATTTAAAAAAAGAATTTTCTTTGTATACTATTATGACAGAAGATAAATATAATCTAATAAGTAAGGATGAAAGAATTGTTTTGGAGAAAAATAAAGAGATTATAATTATTGATTCTAAAATAAAAAATCCAAATAATCCTGCAAAGCTGATGGATATTAAGTTAATCTCTTTTAGTTTCTAATTGTAGATCATTCTTAATCTTCTTTGCAATTGATTCTGCTAAATTTACTGGTACAGCATTTCCAATCATTTTGTATCCTTTTGCAACATTATCATAATAAAATCTAAAATCATCCGGAAATGTTTGTATTCTAGCACACTCTCTTACAGACAATCTTCTAACTTGAGATTTTTCTTTGTCATTAAATATCCACAAATCCTTATCTTTTTTTATCATTGATGGTGATGATGGGTGTAATGGTGCATGTCTGCCTCCTGCTTGAATTGTGAATGAAACTTCATTCCAATCTTTTTTTCTATTTCTTGACATATACATTGTTGAAAAACCGCCATTCATGTGTTCATGATTTACAATCTTTAGATTTGAATTTGGTTTATTTTTCTCTCTAGCTTCAATAGAGTCTGGCAAATTGCTTATAATATCCCTTAATGAAACAATATTAGTTTCTCCTTCTGGAAAAGAAAAAGTTTTGTTTAAATCATTTCTATATCCTACAATAATGACTCTCTTCCTTTCTTGAGGTACATTATAGTTTTTCGCATTTACTAATTTATAAGACACATTATATCCTAAACTCTTAAATCTATCAATTATTTTAAGGAATTCTGCAATGTGTGTTTTAGATAATATTCCAGCAACATTCTCAGCAACAAAGAATAATGGTTTTTTATCTTCTAAAATCCTGATATATTCATAAAAAAGTTTCCCTCTTTTATCATTTATTCCCTTCATGGAACCAGCCAAACTCCAACTTTGACAAGGAGGTCCTCCAATTATTCCATCTACTTTAGGAATATCATTTGATTTAATATTACATATTGATCTTTTATCAATTTTAATTCTATGGTTTTTTTCAAATGTTTCCCAAACATCTTTATCATAATCATTTGCATATATCAAATTGAATCCAGAATTTTTAAAGCCTAAATCTAGACCTCCAGCTCCAGAAAATAAAGAAGCAATACTCATTTTTTCCGACTCTTTTTTACCAAGATTAACCATTATTTTGATTAAGTCTTAAATCTATATTAACTTTTTGGCTTGATAGGTTAAGTCAGATATTGCAACAATTTCATTCACCAAAACCTTTATATATAATCTTAGATGGAAATAATTTAGGTGATTTAATGTTTAACAAAAAAGCTCAGAGCATGCCAATGAATGTTATTATTGTTGGTATTATAGTTCTTGTTGTTCTAGTTATTATTGTTGCTTTCTTTGCTGGTGGTTTCACTAGTTTAGGTAATAAGTTCAAAGATATATTCAGTGGTCAGGCTGGAGGACAGGCTTTGGATCTTGCTATTCAGACATGTCAGTCTAGTTGTGAGAGTTCATTGAATCTTCCTTCAAGTTCTCAGGCTAAGTCTAGTTATTGTACTGCTAGTTATGTTGTAGATACAGATTCTAATCCAAGCACTGCTCCTGAAAAGGTTAAGTGTGGTTCTGTTAGTAATGCAGATTTGACTATCTCACCTTCTGAAGAGAAGAGGGGTATAAAAAAAGTTAGTGATTTGGGTGTTGAATGTGCAGTAACCTGTTAAAATGAAAAAAGCTCAATCTTTACCTCTTAACACTATTGTTATTATGATCATTATTTTGATTGCTGCTTTTCTTATTATTCTTTTAATTACTAAATATGGTTCTCAGTTGGGATGGAATCTTGGACAGCAGGTTGATAATGTTGTTAATTTGACTAATGATGTTCCTAAACCATAAGTAATATATACTAAATTTTCTTTATTAAATAATAGAAAGAGGTCATAAAATGAATAAGAGAGCAATTATTTTTTTCACTCCAGGTGTTTTCGTAAGTATTCTTGTAGCTATATCTTTTATTATATTATTTGTTCTTATTGGTCCCAAACTGATTAAATTACTTCCAGGTCAATCTAGTAATGAATGTTCTAATCTTGCTGAATGGAATAATATTAAATCTATTCTTGAAAAATTTGATTCTTCTGAACTTTCTTCTTCTGAATCTACTTTTTATAATAAGGATTGCAATCTAGTAAGTTTTACTATATCTCAGTCTTTAGGTAAGATTAAACCTGCTTTTAATATTAATTCTGAATCACAGTTATGTCTTTGTAAAGTAGAAGATGACTTATGTAGGCAAAGTTCTTGTTATATCTTAAAGAACTTTAATGCTATTAATTCTCAACAATTTGAAACTTCTGATTTTAATGATTATCTGATCTTAAGATTTGTTAAGGATGGTAAGACTTTATTGATTAATCCTATAGGTGATAAGAAAGAACCAGAGTCTTTACTATATTCTTATTCTGATAAATTCAAGATTTTTGATGAATCTAATCTTGTTAATTCAATGAAAATAAAATTCAAGAGTACTGAAGTTAAATCATTCATTCCTTTAGTTGAATCTAAAAATCCAGAACAATTTACTCCTGTTGGTGTTCCTATAGTACCTCAGTTCACTTCTTATTTTTCTATTAGACTAATAAAGCCTGTTGAAGACCTTCCTTTATCATCTCTTAAATCAAATCCTGAATTCATTGATCCTAATACTGTAAACTTGGCAAATATTGTATTGAATGTTCCTTCAGAAAAATTATCTATTATCAATGAGGATCCAGCTATTTATTATCTGACTGATGATTGGCACTCAAGCAGATTATCATGTGTTAAAGAAAGTGAAAAAAATTATCTATGCTCAGCAGATATTGATGGTTTTTCAGATGATTTTATCTTATCAGTTAAATCAGGTGCAGCATGAATAAGAAAGGTGATATCCTAGACTTGCAGTTAGTATGGATTATTGATCTAATCTTATTTACTTTCCTTATTCTTACCTATTTTGCTATAGACTCAAGGATTAAGAATAGTGAGCTTCATGATATCCATATGACAGCTCGTGAATTTGCTATGACTTATGATGCTGTCAAATCTGCTCCTCATGATGTTGTTTATTCTTTTAATTTCAAGAATAATCTTGCTGTAAACTTTGATAAAGATAATTGCGCTGTTCTTGTAAGATCTAAGAGGCAGGCTGATACTTTGAATTCTAAGTTTTATTGTGGTAAAGATAGTTTAGTATCTGTTGATTATAATATCATAGATGACAGGGTGGTTTTATCTAAAAATGAACAAAAAAGCTGATGGTGGTAATTTTTTACAACTTTTTATAAAGTTTGTTCCAGTTTTTATAGTATCAGGTATAATAGCTATTGTAGCATGGAATTATCTTAATGAAGATATTAATACTCACAATCTTGAGACTTATCTTCTGACTAAAGATTTATTATATTCTGATTCTTGTTTAGCAGTTTCTGATAAAAACCCATTAGTTGTTGATATTAAAAAAATTTCAGATGAAAGATTGGCTTCTTGTTTTAATAAGAATAATATGGGCTATAGGGTTACTCTTTTAGATAAAGATAAGAATGAGATTAAGACAGCTAAGTCACTGACTGTCAAGCAGGAAGGTTATCTTGTAAAGACTAAGAAGGGTTATCCTGTATGTAAATCTATTCCTGAATATCGTTGTTCTCAAAGGACTGATCCTGTTTTATATCTCTCAGATGATGAGAAAAAATTTGGTTTTCTTGTAACTGAGGTGATTAACTTTGTTGGGTAAGAAAGGTGCTGATTTTGGTATGGGGTTGACAATGATTCCATCTATTATAATCCTCATAATTATATTGACATTTTATATTTTCCTTTTCTTTGTATGGGGTTTTGGTAATTCTCCAGATCTTATAATAAAATCTGATGCTTATTCAGATTCCTCAAAGATTCTTGTATTGATTAACACCCCATTAGGTTCTTCTACACTTTCTGAATTAATCTCTGATAATGTTGATAATAAGGAAGAAATTAAAAAATTAGAACCTGATATTACAAGTTTGATTAAGTCTCTTCCAGTTCCTCCTAATAAGAACGCTTTCTGGAATTTTATTGTATCTAAGAATGATGAAGAGATATTAGCTATAAGGGAATCAACTTTAGGGGCTTCTGATTATTATAAACAATCAATTAATATCCCATTGAAAGACAGATCATTATTGAATATGGAATTATATCTTAACTGTAATAATTGTAATGAGGAGGATCTTGCATTAATATGAATAAGAAAGCTGATCTGTTCATGCCGATGTTTGTTCTCACATCTTTCATAGTTTTCGCTCTATTATTTTATACAATAAGTTCTACTAATGCTAAAAGAAATGATATTATAGGAGCAAGTTCTATTTCCTTGATAAAGATTTATGATGAAGCTGAAAAAGTTTTATTTTACATTGATGAATCCTCTAGATTAAGTTTTGATTCAGCTTATAATACATTAGCTAATAATGGTGGTTATTATTCTAATGATGATTGTGACAATATTAATGGCTATCTTATAATTAATCATTGCAAGTCAGATTTCTCTCCTTATGATAATTTCAAGAAATTATTTTCAGATGAAATGAATTCATATACTAAACTCTATAGGAGTTCTTATAGTGAATTCAAACCTGAAGATATAACTTTATCATCGACTTTCACTTTTTTTGGTTTTATTCCTGAAGAAGTTAAGCCTAATTCAGAATTTTCTTATAAATCTTTATTAGAGAAACCAGTACAAAACTTACAGATATCTTATCTTGATTTCAAGGATAATAAATTAAATATTATTTATTCAGATGTTAAGCTTAATGTAGAACCTGTTAGATCAAGTGCTTTAGCATCATCTTATTATATTATTCATCCTAAGTTCTCTGCAGATGTTGATGATTTTAATATCTATAACAACTTATATTCCTCTATTGCTGTTAATTGTATTAACAAGGAATTTGAAGTTTGTAATCAAGTTCTATCATCCCAATATTCAGGTATAAAATTAGAAAACCTTAATCCAATAGTTAAATTGACTCTTCCTTTGAAATATTCTACAATAAATATGGCTTTTGACAACTCTAAACCATTAAAACAGCTTGAGCTATTTACTTCATCATAGTTATTTCAATTCACTATTTAGTGTTATCACAATGTTTTTATATTAAATTCTTCAATATTATTTCATGATTCTGAAATACGAGGATATTATAGGAAAGATTCTTAGTTCTACATCCTTGCCTAGGGATCAGGTTGAGTCTAAGATTGAACAAAAATTGAAGGATCTTCATGATTTAATATCCAGAGAGGGTGCTGCTCATATTGTTGCTAATGAATTGAATGTTAAATTGTTTGATAATACTACAATGGCTCCTGGTAAGGCTCTTAAAGTCCGTGAAATTAAACCAGGACTGAATTCAGTTAATCTTGTTGCAAGAGTAATGACTATTTATGATATAAGAGAATTCAAGACAGATAAACGTCAGGGAAGGATAGCATCTTTCTTAGCAGGTGATGAGACAGGTAATACTCGTATCGTTGTATGGGACGAAAAAATAATTTCAGAGATGAAAGAACTTCAGGAAGGCAATATTGTTAAAATAAATAATGGTTATTCTAAAGTAAATAACAATAATTATACAGAACTTCATCTTGGAAGTAAATCTCAGCTTATTATCAATCCTAAGAACGAGACTGTTCCTGAAATAAGGATTAACATGACATCTGCAAGAAAAACAATTAAGGATCTGCAGCCTAATGATTTTGTTGAAGTCTACGGTACTATAGTAGAAGTCTTTGAACCTAAATTCTATCAGGCATGTCCTGTATGTAATCGTAAAGTTTTATTCAATAATGATGTTTTTAATTGTCAGGAGCATAATAAAGTTGAGCCTAAAGCTGTCCCTATTGTTAATGTTGTTCTTGATGACGGAACAGGAAATGTAAGGATGGTTTGTTTTAGGGATGTTGCTGAAAAGATTATTGGCAAGACTCAGTCAGGTTTTGATGCTGTCAAACATGAGAATAAGGGAAGGCAGATTGCTGTTAAAGGTAAAGTATCAAAGAATGAGATGTTTGCTAGAACTGAACTTGTTGCTAATTCTATTGAAGATCTTGATCCTGCTAAATTGTTAGCTGAATTAGAAATGAAGTAAAGTTTATTAATTATTAATAAAGATTAAATTAATGGATTTATTTTATTTATTCAGAAAAAAAGATAAATTTTTTATCAATGATATTAAATGTAATATTTTCAATAATTTTTGCATAACACTTATAAATTCTAAAACTTTAATATGAATATGAACAATCTAGAGAAAAGAAATAAGTTTAATTGGAAGGAATTTATTAGAATAGTTGGTGGAATTACACTTGCAGGTGCAGGATTAGCCATTATAGTAACATATAGGAGTAGTTCAATATGGGGTATGACTTTAGGTTTTGCTTTCATAGGTTGTGGTTTCGCTTTAATGGTGGTGGAATGGGATGGATAAACAAGAACTTACAAAGAATAAATTAGATCTGGAATATCACTCTGAATCTCAGAAGATGAACGCAATATTAGTATTAATAACTACAGGGATATTAGGTTTTGTAGGTTCATTCATTTGGTTGCTGAATAAAGATTATTTTGTTTATGGGAGAATATTAACATTCTTTATACTAATTATAAGTTATATCTCTTATAGAAAAGTTTGCAGAAGAATGAAAAGTATTCTGTTTCGTATTGAAAACCTTTAATAAATACTGATAACTCTTTATCTTTAAAGGAGTGATAATATATGATGTTCAAGACCCATTTAGCATTTGGTTTTCTTATATCTTTGTTGATTGTTAAATTCTTTCCAGTTCCTTATCCTCTTTTATTTATTCCTCTAGTCACTATTCTTAGTGGTTTACCTGATATCGATCATCCTAAGAGCAAGTATGGTAGAAAATTATTCTTCTTGTCTATTCCTATATCATTATTTTTTAAGCATCGTGGTTTCTTTCATTCTATTTTCCCTCCACTGATTGGTTTTTTCATACTTGGTTATTTTGACATGCCATTTTTAGGTTTAGCTTTGGTAGTAGGTTATTGTTCGCACTTGTTAGGTGATTGTATAACTAAAGAAGGTATTAATTTCTTGCATCCTTTTTCTACTTTTAGGATCCAGGGTCCTTTAAGGACAGGTCATGTTGTTGAATCTTTCTTATTTATTATTATAATGTTGGCTAATGCTTATTTCATTCTTATCATGCTTAATGTTGTATGAATAGTTTTATATAATTAATAATTTCAATTTTATTATGTTATTAAAAGATAGAATAGAATCAGCTTTTCGTGATGTTAGTGCTTTAGGAAGTCACGTCTTTGTTTTTGTTTTAATAGTGTTTGCTTATCTTATTGGGCTTAAATTATTGTCTTTGCAGTTATTGGTTGCTATTGCATTATCTTACATGATTATATCATTGATAAGGACTTTTTACTTCAAGGACAGACCTGTTAAGGAAAAGTTTAATTCTTTTTTCTCTAAGATTGACTCATCTTCTTTCCCAAGTGCTCACTCTTCTAGAGGTATTATCTTGCTTATCTTATTATCTAGTTATTTCAATAATATATTTTTAACAATATTTTTATCATTTTGTACTCTGGTGTTATTATATTCAAGGTTGCGTCTGAAAAAGCACTTCTTTACTGATGTTTTGGTTGGAGTTTTGTTAGGAGTTTTGATTTCATTATTGGTATTGAGGTTTATTCAATGAAAAAAAGTCTTTTCAATGTTCCTAATATTTTTACATCATTAAGGATTTTATTGCTCCCATTTCTTGTTTATTATATTAATATACATAACACCTTAATGTCTCTGGTTTTTATAATAATAATTACATCAACTGATTTTTTTGATGGTCTAATTGCAAGAAAATTTAAACAGGTGACATCTTTTGGTGCTAAGTTTGATACTGTTGCTGATGCCGCTTTTATTGTAGTTGCTTTATTATCTATGGTTAATGCAAATTATATCTCTTTTTCATTAGCCTTGATTATGATATCACCTAAAATTATTAGTTTAGTGATGATCCAGAACTTGAACTTATACAAATATTCAGCTCGATTGCCAGCTAAGCTTGCAGCTGTTTTTATTTACATTGCTTTATTATTAATTATTGTTAAAGTTAATATCATTTACATCTATTCTTGTACCTCATTATCATACTTGTTTTCTTTATGGCAGTGGTATAATATGATTAAAAATCGGAAAATTTATTCTTCATAATATTTATAAAACAACAGATTCAATATCATGACATGATTAGTATTATTATTCCTGCTTGTAATGAAGAAAAATATCTTCTAGATACTATTAAGTCTATTAAGTCTCAGTCTTTCAAGGATTTCGAGATCATTGTTGTCTGTGATGGTTGCACTGATTCAACTCCTAAGATCGCTAAGAAACATGCTCGTAAAGTTATTTTTAATAAAGAAAGACATGGACCTACTAGACCTAAGAATCTTGGCGCTAAGAAATCTTCTGGTGATATTCTTGTATTCTTAGATGCTGATACACATTTGACTAAGGACGTTCTTAAGAAGATAAATGAAGTATCTGATAAGATAATAGTTGGTACTTGTAAGATTAAACCTTCCAATGATATCTTTAAACATAGATTTATGATGTCTTTGAAGAATAATCTCCTATGTCCTTTAGGTGTTAGTAATGGCATTATTTTCTGTAAAAAGAGAGACTTCTTCAAATATGGTGGTTTCAATGAAAAATTAAAGAAAGGTGAAGATGGTCATTTTGTTAGACTGTTAAAAAAGAAAGGTAGATTTATTATTCTTAAAAACCATGTCATCTCATCTACAAGAAGATTTGATAATAAAGGTTATCTTAGGACTTTTGGTTATTGGTTAAGGGAATATTTCAGTCCTAGTAATGATGATTATGAAATTATTAGATAATTTCCGAAAATCCTGCAGAAAATTTAGGTAAAGACATTTTAAATTCAGACTAAGAATAAGTTTTATGTTTAGAGTATTACGTTCAGAACATTATAATAAAAAATTAAGTTCTTTAGATAAAAGTGAAGTTACAAGGGTTTTAAAATTCTAACAAATGCTTAAGATACAACCATATTCTGGGCAACCTTTGGGTTATGACTTTATTCGTGAAAAGAAATTTAATGGAAAAAGATTAATATTCTTAGTATATGATGAATATAATGTTGTTTTCTTAGTAACAATTAGTGATAAAAAGACTCAGAAAAAAGATATTAATATTATCAAAGCAAGTTTAGAATATTATAAAGACTATATTCAAAAAATTATTAATTAAACTTCTTTAATTTTTCCTTCTATTATATATTTTATTCCTAATAAGATATCATTTACTACTTCATAATCAGTAGTTTTTTGCTTTTTTTCTGTTCTGTAACATTTATAGTTTTCATAAAATTATTTAGTTTTATTAATTTATATAATTTTCTACAATATCTTTGTAAAGTTTTCATAAAATTCTCAGATAACAATTTAAATCTTTAAAAGTACTTATTATATATGGAAAACTATTTATATAATAAAATTATACATAATGTTATACAAAAAATG
>JBBSWW010000013.1:0-3175 GCA_038046085.1 Nanobdellota archaeon
ACAGAACAAGGTTCTAAAGCAGCTAAAAATTTCGAAAAAAAGGAATAAAAAGCCTTTTAAAACATAGAACATAATTAATTAAATAAAATGGATAATAAAGAATTAATGCCAAAAAATGAAGTTAATTTCTTAATTTATAGCACTCCTGATGGTAATATAAAAATAGAAGCATTTTTGCACAATGAAAACATATGGCTTACTCAAAAAAGAATGGCTGAATTGTTTGATGTTGAAGCAAATACGATTAGTTATCATTTAAAAGAGATATTTCAATCCAAAGAACTTAATGAAGAATCAACTACTCGAAATTTTCGATTAGTTCAAAAGGAAGGTAATAGAGACGTAGAAAGAGAACAGATTTATTATAACTTAGATACTATTATCTCAGTGGGATATAGAGTTAATTCAAGTAAAGCCACACAGTTTAGGATTTGGGCAACAAAAATTCTCAAAGAATATATAATTAAAGGATTTACCATGGATGATAATAGGCTTAAGAATGGACAGTATTTCAATAAAGATTATTTCGATGAACTTTTAGAAAGGATCCGTTCAATAAGGTCAAGTGAAAGAAGAATTTATCAAAAAATAACAGATATTTTTGCTGAATGTAGTATTGATTACAATCCAAACTCTGAGATTACTAAAGAATTCTATGCAACTGTTCAAAATAAGTTCCATTTTGCAATAACAGGACAGACTGCAGCAGAGATTATTTATGATAAATCAGATTCTAAAAAAGAATATATGGGATTGACAACATGGAAACAAGCTCCAAAAGGAAGAATATTAAAATCAGATACAATAATTGCAAAGAATTATCTTCAAGAAAGAGAAATTAAGAAATTGGAAAGAACAATCTCAAGTTTTTTTGATTATATTGAAAGAATTATTGAAAATAGGAATATTATGAAGATGAAGGTTTTAGTAGAAAGCGTCAATAAATTTTTAGAATTTAACGAATTTAAAGTGTTAGAAGATAAAGGAAAGATTTCTTTTAAAAAAGCTGAAGAAAAAGCCATAAAAGAATATGAATTATTCAATAAAAAACAAAATATAGAGTCTGATTTTGATAAGTTCAGTAAGAAATTATTAAAGAAAAAAGATGTTTAAAAAGATTATAGGATTATTGGTTTTAAATTAGGATATATAAGCCGATTTTAGACGATTTTTTCATATTTTTAATTTTCAAAAGCCTTTTAAAAGATTAGTTAGTTCTTGTTTCTAGATGCCAATGTAGTTTAGCCTGGTAGAACACTGCTCTCATATCTAAATCGTGAGAGAGGCAGATGTCGGCAGAGATTCAATCAAGAATCGTCGTATTCAAATCTGCCCATTGGCATTTATTTTTAATTATTCTTAAATCCTAAGCTAAGTAATCTCATTGAATTATATCTTTTGCTGCATTTGTAACTTCTATCCATTTTGAAGGTGATATTGTAAATGAATTTAAACCAGCATTTGATTTAACCGTATCAAATCCGACACAGTTAAAATTAGAGTTATGGATTTTTTCCCAAATTCCAAGAAATTCAAGAGTATTACGATTTCTAAGCCAATTAATAACAACAAATCTAGGATCCTCAGGGTTCTTTTTCTTAGCAATATCAGTTAAAGAAATGTATTTTTGAGAGTCTATATCTTTAATTCCTATTTCATATCCTTTAACATTTATTGTATCTTTCATATTCATAGAATAATCTAAGATTTTTAATATTTAAATCTGGCGCGCGTCCGTGTCGTGTCCAGTGTCCAAAACATGTTTTATTGGCTTATTAACAATGTATAATTATTTTCATAATCTTATTAAACAAGTTCTTTCAAAATATAGTTATGAAGAGGTTGTTTAATTATAAGTATCCCAAGCTTACTATACTATTATTATCCATAATCTTTTCTTATTACTTGTTCTCTAATGATTCTGTTGTAAGTTATATCAATCATCTTAACGGTCTTAGTTATCTTGGTATCCTTATTGCAGGTTTCCTTTTCTCTTTCGGTTTTACAACTCCTTTTGCTATTGGTTTTTTCTTTACATATTCTAGTGAAAATATTTTATTGACTGCTATTATTGGTGGTTTTGGTGCTCTTTTAGCTGATATCACAATATTTAAGTTGATCAAGATATCTTTCATGGATGAATTTAAAAGATTAGAAAAAGACATGAAATTGAAAAGTCATTTCTACTATAAGCTTAATTCTAAATTAAAGGCTTACCTCACATTTTTCTTTGCAGGAATTATTATTGCCTCCCCTCTTCCTGATGAGTTAGGTGTTGCTTTACTCTCTGGTTTTACAAAAATTAACATATACCTTTTTAGTATTATAAGTTTTTCTATGAATTTTTTAGGTATACTGACTATGTTATACTTAGCATCTCTATAAATGATCAAGGTTCACAAAGAAACTATATCTTACATAATTAAACTCATCTCTTGTCTCTGTTACTGCTCCAACTACTGTGTCTCTGAATTTTAATGTTGTTATCATATCATCAGATGCCTGTGCTAATATCTCTCCAGGTGTTGGTCTTGCCATCATTCTTGTGTCTATATCAAAATCATGGTTTTCTGCTTGTTCTTTTCTTTTTACATATCCCGTTATCTCTAAGAATAATTTATCTATCATTGGTTGCACTTTTTCTTGATCTCCTGTTATTACTCTCATTGGTCTTGGTATTACTATTGCTTTTTTAGCTTCTAATGTCTGTAATGATAATTCATGGAATTCTCCTGCTTCATATAGTCCATATCCCTCTCTATGTTTTAATACAAAATCTCCTATCTTTGATTCTAATACCTGCTTGCTGCATTGAACACATGATTGTCCTCCAGAATTTTCTATATATCCTAATCTTGCTTTGACGTGATACATTCTTGAACCTTCTAATCTTTGATAGTCTCCATTTCTCATCGCATCAGTTATAGCATTCTGTTCAGCATGTATAGTATATTCATTGCATATAGGATAACATCTTTCTGTTGCACATTCTAAATTTCCAGGAGGATTGTTTGTCCCTTTTCCTATTAGAAAACGATCTTTTACTATTACTACTCCTCTGTTTGATTTTGAACATCTTGAATCTCTTGCTTGTTCTGCAGCAAATTTTATCCAATGTTCTGCTTCTTCTTTTTCTTTTCCTTCTAAGTATCTCATGTTCTTATTTGCTTTCTGC
>JBBSWW010000014.1:0-1350 GCA_038046085.1 Nanobdellota archaeon
TTCTTGATAAATGCCCAGCCTACTAATCTCCATCTTGTTGCTATTCTTCTTGATATTGCTATCTTGCTTCCCTCTTCTGCGCATACTTGTCTTTTTAATTTTACAAAGATCTTGTTCTTCTCTAATGTTGTTACTATTCCTGCTGTTGTTGCAGAATTTACATTTAACATCAATGGTTCTCCTTTCTTTATTGGTTCTACTTTTACCTCATCTTTGCTTCCTATGACATTTTCTAATAATTTTGGTTCTAATTTTAATTCATTCCATAATGGAGGCATTTTTCCTTCTAACCCTACTATTGTACCACTAAGTTGATCTCCTTTTACTATTGATGGGTCTAGTTTTGTTAATACTGCTATTGATCCTCCTGGACCTACTTCTTCTACACTTTTTCCGCCTGTTTTTAAACTCTCAACTACTGTCTTGATTGATATATATTTTTCTACTCCTTTATCTGATATTAATCTTCCAGGGCTTATCTCTACTTTATCTCCTACTTTTATTATTCCCTGCTTTAAGCTTCCACCTAAGATTCCCCCTACTATTTTTTTGATATCACTTCCTGGCTTGTTTACATCAAAGCTTCTTGCTACAAACATTATTGGATTCTTTGTATTATCTCTGTTTGGAGTTTTCATTACACTTTCTATTGCTTCTATTATGTAGTTTATGTTTACATTATATTTTGCTGATACTGGTATTATTGGTGCATTTTCTGCTATGCTTCCTTTTACAAATTCTCTTATTTTTTCTTGGTTCTTTATTGCATCCTCTTTTGTTACTAAATCTATCTTGTTCTGTATTATTACTACATTTTTTATATCTTCTATCTGTAATGCCATTAAATGTTCTTTTGTTTGTGGTTGTGGACATTCCTCATTTGCTGCTATTAGTAATAGAGCTCCATCCATTATTGCTGCTCCTGATAACATAGTTGCCATAAGAGTTTCATGTCCTGGTGCATCTACAAAACTTACTATTCTTTGTGGTTCACATTTTTCACATTGTTTTTTTGTTGAATATGTATGTTCTTCACATTTATAGATAGGTGCATCTGCATATCCTAATTTTATTGTGATTCCTCTCTTTATCTCTTCAGAATGAGTATCTGTCCATTTCCCTGATAGAGCCTGTAACAAACTAGTTTTTCCATGGTCAACATCTTTGGTATATAAGCAAAAGCTTAGTAATGTCCAATTAGACCAATGTTAATGCTAGGTTGTTTCATAAGTTCTTCTTGTATAACTTTTTCTTTCTTCAAGTTTTTCTCCATTTATGGTAATTTGTTGAATTCAGCTTAATTTATAAATTTAACCTTGACATATAGTATATGCTTATTAAAATTAATAA
>JBBSWW010000014.1:1450-3866 GCA_038046085.1 Nanobdellota archaeon
AATCATAGTTTAAACAACTCACTTAAATTTATCTCTAATCCTGTGCATGGCATTTCTATTCCAAAATTCTCTAATACTTTAGGATTTATTTCCCCAAAGTTTCCTACATGTTCATTTTCTACTTTTATTTTTGCATTTCTTCCTTTTATGAATGTTTCATGTTCTACTTCTGTTAATTCATATTTTATTCCTAATGCATTAAATAAATAGTCTAATACCTGTTTCATTTCTGTGAAGTTTGCATTTGCATGACAATTGACTATTGATAGTTTCAATATATCTTTACATCCTACATCTTTTGTATTATCTATTACTGTTGTATGGCTTATCTCAAATAATTTCTGTGGATATTCTGCACTTCTATTGTTTTCTAAAGATTTCATTAATTCTGGTAATAACCATTGTCTCATCATGTTTATTCCTTGTTCTACTGTTGTTCCTAGTTTTACATATCCTGGTTCTTTTATATTCATTTTTTCAAACTGTGTTTCATTATTTGTTAGCATTAATGTAAAACATTCCTGGTATCCTAGTCCTGTTAATAATTTACTTATTTCATCTTTTACTTTGACACTTCTTGTTGTCTCTCCTACTGACTCTACATTTTTCATTCTTAATTCTAAATTATTAAATCCATAAGTTCTTGCTATATCATCTGCTATGTCTATATCATGCCATATATCACTTCTTAACGGATCAACTATTAATATCAAACTATCAGTATTAGTTTTTACAACTTTATGATTCATTTTTTCTAATAATTTTTTTACTTCATTTGTTTTTAATGATGTTCCTAATATTTTATTTACATATCCAACTTCTATTGTTCTTTTTTCTCCTTTGAATTCTGGTGTTATTATCTTATTTCCGTTATCGATCTCTACTGAATATATTTTTCCTCCGATTCCTGCTAATGCACTTACCATAACATTCAGTGCCATCCTTATTGTCTGTATATCCTTTCCAGATACCTCTACAAATACCTCTGTTGTTCTCTCATCTACTCTTCCCAGTTCATGTGAATTTATTATTGGTGGCATTGATAAGATTTTATTATTAGAATCTTTGAATAATGGATATTTCTCCCATCTCTCAAGTAAGTGTTTGTATTTCATTCCTGTTGGATGTTTCTCTAGTATTTCTCTTCCGTTTATCTCTTTATTATATTCTAATGGTCTGAATTTTATCTGTTCTGGTTTTTCTGCTGTGAATGTTATCGGGAATTTTATTTTCTCTAATGGATATATTCCTATTGCTCCTTTCTTTCTGTTTCTTAAGAATGTAGAACCGATTTTTTCCTGTACTCTTATTATCTCTCTTATCTTTTGGTCATCTAGTTTTAATCCTTTTACTACTGCAGCCGCAGTATTTGTCCACTCTTTTGCTGGTTGTTTTACATTTAGTTTATAGTTTGATTTATTGATTTTTATCTCTTCATTTTTATTTCCTAAATAGCTTCTTAGTAATCTTCCTAATCCATATGTAGAAAGTAGATCAGGTCTCTCTGCTGTGATGTCTATTCTTAATTTGTCTCCTTCAACATTCTCTAATTCATATCCTAGACTGAATAATATTTCTTCTAATTCTTTTATCTCTAGTTTTCTTCCTAATATTTTGTTCAGTTGTTTATGTTCTGTCTCTAATATTACCATTTTTTTGTTACCTTATGTTCTCTTAACCATTTTAAATCAGAAGTTGCTCCTAGCATGTTTCTTACATCTTTCTGTTCATGTATCATCATTGCTAATCTCTCAACTCCCAATCCCCATGCTATTACTGGAACTTTTATTCCGTATGGTTCTAGTGATTCTGGTCTGAATATTCCTGAATTTATTAGTTCTATCCATTTTCCTAATTGTTCATTATATCCGTATGCTTCCATTGAAGGCTCAGTATAAGGATTATATGTTGGTTTGAATTTTATCTTATGTATTCCCATCTTGTTATAGAATTCTTTGATATATCCCATTAGATCTCTTAACGTTAATCCTTCATCCATTATGAATCCCTCTACTTGGTGGAATTCTGGTAAATGAGTAGAGTCTATTGCCTCATTCCTGAATATTCTTCCTATATAGAAATATTTTGCTGGTTGTTTTATTCCTTTCTCTCCAAAATATCTGAATGTTGTAGCAGTAGTATGTGTTCTTAGTAATAATTGTTTAGCTACACTCTCATCGAATTTGTATCCGTATCCTTTTGATCCTGATTTTCCACCGTTCTCATGCACTTCAGCTACTTTCTTTACTAATTGTATTGGTAATTTCCCCTCTTTATTTAAGTAGAATGTATCTTGTACCTCTCTTGCTGGATGATCCTGTGGTATCCACATTGAATCCATGCACCAGAATGCTGTTTCAACTAATGGTCCTTCCATCTCTTTGAATCCCATATCTAAGAATATTCTTCTTATATA
>JBBSWW010000014.1:3966-15010 GCA_038046085.1 Nanobdellota archaeon
TTTTGCAGAATCTTTTAATTTCATTAATAATTGTTCTTCATCAGATACTTTCTCTAATATAGAAAGTCCTTGTTCAGTTATCTTAAATTTTGCTTCTTTTTCTTTTATTGTCTCTAGATAATTATTTCTTCTTAACAACCCTATACATGCATTTACCTCTTCATTGCTTAATTCTGCTTTTTGTTTTATATCTTCTAAGTTTAATATTGAATTTTTTATAGCTTTTAAGAATCTTTTTTCCGGAAGTCCGTGTTCTGAATATTTTTTTCCATGATCTGTTAATTTTATTATCTGTGTTATTGTTAATTCATTTGTTACTAATCCTTTACTCTCTAACCATTGTGCTGCTCTTGTTATCTCTACTTCTTCTAGTTTAGAATTCTTTGCTATTTCTGATTGTAAGTTATTGAATTTTAGTAATGGTAATAATTTTCTTTCTAAAGGATGTAACTGGTTCACTATCTTTTTGACTTCTGTCATTAAGTATTCTAATAAATATTTGGTTTATATAAGTTATGTTTAAAGATTATTCATTAAATCCTGTAATATTTTCTTTTTGTAAACCATAAACAAAACTTGTAGCTACCACTGGATTTACTTGAGTGTAATTTGATAATAAATTAATATATCTTTCCGGTATAATAGTAAAGATAGATAAACCATTGTCAGCATCTCTAGATAATTTCGCTGCCTCTCTTGCTCTAGAAAGATTTTCACATCCAAAAGCAGTATTTATCTTTTCACCGACCACTTCTACTAATGTAAGCTTTCTCTGAGGATCTTGTACCAAGAATAATATTGTTTTCATTGTTTCCATACTTGTTCAAACATCTCTTTTAACGCACCTGCAAAGAATGGTGTTGATACCCATATTCCTACATCTGTGTTATTATCTTGTACTTTGTCGTGATTTACCATGAATACTAGTTCCTTATCATCTACTACGACAAATCTTGCATTTAAATTTATATCCTTTACTTCTGCATACTCTTTTAGTTCTTCTGCTGCCTCTCTTGCTTTGTCTGTCTTTATTGGTGCAGCTATTCTTACTTTTACTTTGTTATTTTTTACTTTCTTTAGTGCTGTTTTTAAATATTCTGCTTTTCTTGCTATTCCATCTGCAGTAGTCACTATTAATACTTCTTTTTCTGCATTGTTGATTAGGTTATTTATATGGTCGTAGATATTCTCTCTTCCTTTGAAGCTTCCTGCGATTGTGCTTGGGTCTACGTTATCTATTCCATGTTTGAATAATAAGCTTAATTCCTTGAATACCTCTGTTGTCTGTACATTCTCTAGCATCTGTATCTGTTCTTCTGCTCTGTCCTGTAATCCTTTCTTTACTCTCTTTAAAATCTCTGTTGGCTGTACTGCTAGGTATTTTATTGGTCTCCCTAGCTTCATGATTATGAATCCTTTCTTTTCTAAACTTTCTAATATATCGTATGCTCTTGATCTTGGTACGTTGCTTAAGTCGCTTAATTCACCTGCTGTTGCTGCCCCTTTTCCTAATAATGATACCCAGATCTTTACTTCGTATATATTTAAGTTAAAAGTACTTCTTAACTTCTTCAATAGTTCTTCTTTAACAATCATTTTACAACTATACAATAACAACAGTAAAGGTTTATAAAGCTTTTCATTATAGTTACTAGATAGTAGTTATAATACGTTAATTATTTAAAGCTATAAAAGGTTCATTAAATATGGAAATATCAGATATTATACATAATCCAGCAGTATTAATAGAAACAGGATTATATGTATTTAAAGGATTGCAGTATTTTTACTATGCCAGTCTCCTAGATAAGGATACTTATAATGAATTTACAGATGAAGAAAAAAAATTTGTAGATCACAGGTTTAAAGTTTTAAGAGTTGTAAGTTTATTGCCTACACCATTAGATATAGCATTACTAGGCTATCATATGATTAAAGAAATAATTAATGATAAAGATGACACAATATTCTAGATTGGTGAATAAATATGTACAAAAGCCTATGAATTTGAACTAAATCCAAACATTTAAATAAAATGAATTCTTTCAAGTGTCATGTCTAAAAAGAAGGTGAATAATCTAGTTAAGTATAGTATCTATTTAATTATACTCTTAATAGCTATTGGTTTAGCTTATTCTGTTTATTCTTTTAAAAAAAGTAGTTCTGGAGAAAATTCTGAATCTTTTATTGTCTGTAAAGATGAAAATAATTGTATTGCCACTATGCACATTCATGCTGATATAGAGATTGATGTATGCAACCAAAAGTTAGATCTTCCTTTAGAAGCAGGTAATAAAAGAGGTTCTCATACACATAAAGAAAGAAACTTGTTGCATTTTGAGGAGAGATTAAGTTATAATAACAAAACCCATAAGATCATTGATGTAGAGCCACTTAGACTTAAAAGTTTCTTCAATCATGAGTCTGTTAATATTAAATTTTCTAATGAGTGTATTGGTGATAAATGCAATAATGATCTTTGTAATAATGTTCCTGGAAGTATTAGGATGTTTGTTAATGATGTTGAAAACTTCCAGTTCCATGATTATGTCTGGAATGATGATGATAATATAAAAATAACTTTTGGAGGAGAATAAATATGGATAAAAATAATTGTTTTGTTTGTAAAAAAATATTAAATAAAGTTATTAGTTTTGAATCTAAAAAATTCTGTTCTGATAAGTGTGTTAAGAAATTTAATGATTGTAAAAAGAAAAAGGTTTGTGAATTTTGCTAGATGACTGATATTAATTTGCCAATAATTGTAGGTGCCTCTTTGATAGATGGTATTAACCCTTGTGCTTTTGGTGTATTAATATTCTTGTTAGCTTATTTGGCTAAAACTTCTAAAAAGAAATCTAAAATGTTAGTTAATGGTTTAGTATATATTTTCGCTGTATTCCTTACTTACTTGTTTGCAGGTTTATTATTATTACCTATTATTCAGAGTCTAGGAAGTTTTTCTGTTTATTCTTATATTGTTCTTGCTATTATAGTTATTATTGCAGGTTTATTAGAAATAAAAGACTATTTTTGGTATGGTAAAGGTTTTTCTCTCTCTATTTTTCCTTCTGAAGCTGAGAGGATTAAGAAATATGTTAAGAGTGTTTCAGGTAATCCTCTAACTGCTTTTGCTCTCGGTGTTTTTGTTGCTTTAGTTGAACTTCCTTGTACTGGTGCTGTTTACTTGGCAGTACTGGCTTTGATGTCTTTTACAGGTGTTTCGGTTTCTAATATTTTATTTTTAATTATTTATAATATTATTTTTGTTCTTCCTTTAGTTATAATTCTTTTATTAGTTTACAGACAGTCTTCTACTATTAAGTTTGAGAAGTGGAGACAGAAACATAAAGGATTGATGCGTTTAATTACTGGCTTTGTATTATTAGCTCTTGGTTTGTGGATGATTTTTACTATTCTTTGATTTTCCCAAACATTTATATAAAAATTAAATCTTAATTAATTTTATGAAACATAATCTTAAAGTTACAATCATTCTTTTATTGTTATTCATTTGTTCTCATCTTATTGGTTTATATATTATTAATCATTATCTTCCAGCAGAGAGTTCATTACCTTTGAATATTGAAAAACCTCAGTTTGCTGAAGAGACTTCTTATCTTCCTATTTTTATTACAATTATGGTTGCTACTGGTTTAGCTTTATTATTGATTAAGTTTAAAGCTCTTAAATTGTGGAAGTTCTGGTTTTTACTATCAGTATTTATGACTTTAACAGTTGCTTTCAATACTTTTGTTCCTGAAGTTTTCGCTATTGCTTTAGCTATTATTTTCGCTTTATGGAAAGTGTTCAAACCTAATGTTTACGTTCATAATTTTACTGAATTATTTATCTATGGGGGTTTAGCAGCTATTTTCGTACCAGTATTGAATATTTTTTCAGCAATTATTTTATTAATTTTAATATCAATTTATGATTTCATTGCTGTCTGGCATACTAAACATATGGTCTCTATGGCTAAATTCCAATCATCTACTAATGTTTTTGCAGGTTTGTTTGTTCCTTATTCTGAAAATAAAATAATTAGTAAATCTTACAAGAAAGTTCCAGAAAATTCTAAAAATGTTAAAGTGAGAGTTTCAGAAGCTATGTTAGGTGGTGGAGATATTGGTTTTCCTTTATTATTTTCAGGTGTTATCTTAAAAACTTTAGGATTAAACCAAGCATTAATAGTATCTTTATGTTCTGCTCTTGCTTTATTGTTTTTATTTATAATTGCTGAAAAGAAGAAGTTCTATCCTGCTATGCCTTTCATTACTGCAGGTTGTCTTATTGGTTATGCTATTGTTTATTTTATTTAAAATGAAATCTATTAAAAGAGAGATTAAATTAGAAATTAAAAGATTGAAAGCCTCTTTTAGTAAGTTAGATTATAAAATAGATCTTAGTTCATGTTTAATATGCAAAAAAGATCCTGGTAATAATTTCATTCTTAAATATAAGAAGAATAATGAATTGAAAGGAAAATTATGTGTTAGTTGTTCTAGAAATGGTTTAAAACAATAAATATAAATACTTATAGGACTATTAGGATATATGGCTAAAGCAATAGAACAAACACCTGTACTAACTGGAGAAGATGCTTCTCGTTTTTTAGATATAATCTTTGAGAAAGAGACAAAATTAAAGAAGCATGAAGATGAAGTGAAGAAAATGCTTAAAGAACTCCCAGAAAAGCTTAAACTTTGATTATTCTATTGAGTCTTAGGACAGAGCCTTTCACTAGAAAACTTTTATAAACAACATTCACTCTAAAATATTTATGTTTGTTAACAAAAAGAAGGTGTCAGTCTTAGTTTTCTTAATTATCTTATTAGCAATTATTGTTATCATCAACACTCCTAAAAATTGTAAGAATGATTATTATTGTTTCAATGATCATGTTTTAGACTGTTCTAAAGCTAAAGTAATTACAGAAAAAGATGGCAGCACTTATTATTATGAAGTCCTCTCAAAGAAAGATGATAATTGTATTGTTAAAGTTCAATTAAATAAGTTATCAGATACTCAATCTAAAGATTTGAAGAAAGCTCTTGAAGGTAAGAGTATGTTATGTTCTATCCCAAGTTCTACTCTTGAAGTTAAAGATATCAAATCTATTCCTAACCTTAATGATTATTGTTCAGGACAATTAAAAGAAGCTGTACTTGAAGTGACTATCCAGAAATTATATGATGTTGTTGTAGAAAATATTGGTCCTATTGCTGCTCAGATAAGGAATTCTACTAGGATTTAGTATGATAAATAGACTTAAATTTATTTATAATTTGATATTTTCATGAAAATACTTATTCATGACAGCCTAAAAGGAGCAGGAGGTATAAATAGAAGAGTAAGAGAATTTTTAAAATATCAAGAAAATCATCGTAATTTAGAATTTATTATAATAAAGTTAGATAACGAAAATAGGGTAATTAAAAATGGACAAAACATCAGTTATCACATATCAATTAAGGATATATGTAATTCTAGTTTTCCATATAAAGGACTAAAATCTGAGCATGCAATAAAAGAGAGATTTAAAAGATTAAAAGAAAGAGTAGTTGAAATAATAAGAAAAGAAAAACCAGATATTGCTATAATAATGGGAACATTCTTTTTTCCATGGGCAATATTAAAAGCCTGTAAAGATCAAGAAATAAAGATTTTACATTTATATATTGGTAGTGCAATGACAGAGTTTCGTGATAGAGATAAGATATTATCTAATAGTTACAAAAATATTGAAAAAGATTTTTTATTTGATGCAGATTTCACAGTATTTAACTCTAGGATATGTAAAGAAAAAATAAAAGCCACTTTTAATTATATACCTAAAAAAAATAAAATAATATGGAATGGAATAAATAGTGAAATGTCTAAGGGAAATCCAAAAGAAAATAGAGATGGCATTGGATATGTTGCTAGATACGATCTTTTTAAAAATCCCAAAGTATTATTAGAAATAGATAAAAAATTATTTTCATTTAATAAAAAAGTGACATTTCATTTAATATCAAACATTCCAAAAGAGACAAAGATATATAAAAAGTTTATAGATAAAGGATTTCACATTTACCAACAAACTCATGAAGACTATAAATTGAGGGAATTTTATCAAGCTAGGGAATTATTAATATCACCATCAAAATTTGAGACATTCGGCAATGTAGCAATAGAAAGCATAGCAGCGGGGATTCCATGTATAACAAGCAAAGGCATAGGAGCATCAGAATTATTGAAAGAAATAGGATTAAAAAAGTTTATTGTAGATTATAACAATGAAGAAGAAGTATGTAAAAATATAATTAGAGTAATAGAAGAAAAAGACATGATTCCTAATAGTATAAGAAAAGAGATGATAAAAAAATTTAGTTGGGATATAACTATATCAAAGTATTTGGAAATTTTAAAAAAATGGAAATAAATAAATTAATAGAAAGAATAAAAGAAGAAGGGTTAGAAAATATAGGTATAAGAGTATCAAAGGATATTCCAAGTAAAAGAATTGAACCGGCTTTTATTATAACTTTAGATAAAATTAAGTTAAAGGGTAGGATTATAGAAGATAAAAGAACATGGGAGAATAGAGCAGAATTAGTGAAAGCAATAAATTCTAAAAAACCAAGAACATTACCGGAAATATATTTCATAGGAGACAATTTTGTTATAAAAGAATACATTGAAGGAGAATCAATAGGAGATTTAGATGGTAAAGAATTAGAGAAAATAGCTTATATGATGTATAATTTCCACGAAGCGTCAGAAGGATTAAATAGCAAAGAAGTAGAAAGTTTAGAAGACTTTACTAAAAGAAACTTTCTAGAGGCTATTAGTCTAGGATATTTAAAACATGAAGAAATAAAAAGACTTGACAGGACATTGGATAGTATACCAAAAAGTAAAACATCCATAATTCATGGAGATATAGGAATATATAACATTATTAAAACAAAAGAGGGAATTTATAGGCTAATTGATCTAGAAGCCCTAAATGTTTTTAGATTAGAATATGAAATGGTGAGACCACTAAATGAGTTATTTTCTGGTAGAAAAGACATTATAAGAGAGTTATATAAAAATAAATTAGATGATTACTATTCAAATGAAAGATTTTGGAATACTTTGTATTTAACTTATAAGTTGATTATAAGATCACAGATGCAGAAAGAAGAGGCTGTTAAAAAAACATTAGAAAAGTTAAGGGCAATTATATGAAAGATAAAGTAATAATTTATACATCATGGAATTTAAATCCTAAAGAAGGAACAGGAGTAGCAACATCCGTTAATAATATAATTATAAATCTAAAAAGCAGAGGTGTTAAGTTTGAATTTATTAAAAATGATTTTAGTTATAAACCATTTAGTCTTCTATTAATTAAAAGGATTATATCAAATATAATATTCAGATATAAAATTAAAAAATATGATTATAAAAGGTTATTAGGGATAGACTTTGATGGTTTTTTAATAAAAAAAAGAGGTAAATATATATTAAATATTAGAACAAATTTTTCAGATATAAAAGAACATGAAAAAGGTTGGTTAAAGTTTTTATGTCGTATAGAGGAATTAATGCAAAGAGTAGCGATAAAAAAAGCAGATAAGATAATAGTTCAAAGTGAATATACAAAAAATAGGATAATAAAAGATTATAAAATAAAAAATAAAGAGATCATAGTAATACCAAATGGAATAGATAATAAAAAATTTAATTATAAAGGAATAGATAATAAAAACGAAAAGATAATATTAAGTGTTGCAGGTTTGTATCCGCGTAAAGGAATATTAGAATTAATAGAAGCACTAAAGATATTAAAAGATAAGGGAATAGACTTTAGACATATTCATATAGGTTCAGGTTTAATGAATAGAATTATAAATAAAAAAGTTAAAAGATTAAATCTAGAAAAAGTATCATATTTTATAGGAAGTAAAAATACAAGTTTTATTTCAAAAATGTATAAAAAATCAACTATATTTTGTCATCCAGCCTTACAGGAAGATTTTGGGAACGTGTTTCTAGAAGCAATGGCATCAGGAAAACCAATTGTGGCTTTTAATAATTCAAATAATGAAACTTTCGTCAAAAATGGGATAAATGGATTTTTAGTGAAAAATAATGATATAAAAAGTTTAGCTTATCATCTGGAATATTTGTTAAAAAACGATAGATTATGCAAAAGAATGGGAAATGAGAGTTTAAAGATGATTAAGTTTTATTCATGGGATAAAACAACTGTGAGAATATTAAAAGAGATTAGAAAAGATTAAAGTTATAAAGACTAGAATAAAATTATAATTGAGAGGGTTGATATGATTAAAACATTAGAGTTATTTTATAAATAAAAATGGATTGAAACAATGATTAAAATTTACATATTGAGACATGGCCAAAGCGTGATGAATGAGCAAAAACTTATTCAAGGTCAAAAAGAATTTGCAGGAAACGGTTTATCCAAAGATGGAATTAAACAAATAAAAGACATAACAAAATACATTAAAAAGTTAGACATTGATAAAGTATTTTCTAGCGATCTTCAAAGATGTAAAGAATCTACCGAAATATTAAATAAAATAATTAAAAAGAATATTGAATATGTTAAAAATTTAAGAGAACAAAATTGTGGCGATTGGGAAGGTTTAAAATCCTCACATATTAAAAAACATCCAACTAAAGAGATAATACCACCAAATGGTGAATCTATGAAGGATGTTGAAAAAAGAATAGTCCCTTTTATCAAGTCTTTAATGAAATATGAAGATAAAAATATACTATTAGTAACTCATGCTGCTGTTATTCAAAATATAATAGGCTATTTTTTAGATATTCCTTATAGTTCTAGACTTAATATTAAATTAAAAGGTGGTTCGCTGTGCCATATTATCATTAATGAAAAAAATGTTAAAGTTTCTATGGTGGGATTTGTTGATAGGATCTAACAGAAAATGATATAAGTCATAATTTTTTAATATTAATATGGATAAAACGTTTATTGTTGTAGACGTAGAAACTGACGGGCCTATACCTAAAGATTATTCAATGATATCATTCGGAGCAGTTATTGTTGACAAAGATCTTAAAAAGACATTTCAGGCAAAACTTCGACCTATTTCAAAAAAGTATCAAAAAGAAAGATTAGATTTTCTCAAACTGACTAGAAAAGAGACTGAATCATATGAAGATCCAAAAAAAATTCTTATAGAGTTTGTAAAATGGATAGAAAGCAATGCTAAAGGGAAGATAGTTTTTCTTTCAGACAATAATGGTTTTGATTGGATGTTTATGTGTTGGTATTTAGAACATTTCTTAGGAAAAAATCCTTTCGGATATAGTTCAACCAATATTTCTTCTTTATACAAAGGTTTATCTAAAGATTTTAACACCGACTTTAGATCATTAAGGAAAACACCACATACTCATAATCCTTTAGATGATGCATTAGGCAACGCAGAAGCTTTCTTAGAAATAATGAAAAAACTGAAGAATTAAATATTAAAGACAATTAATATAATTTTTAACAAATTCTTCAGGTTTGACTTTTATCCTTATTTCATTTTAAAAGAAAGTTATTTTATTCATTTGAGAGTATATCTATTATTTCAACACCAGGCTTGTTTTTATTAATCTTAGCGATTATTACTCCTTTAAAAGCAATTAATCCTTCTTTTTCTTCTTTTGGATATTCTTTATATTTTCTACAAGTCTGTAAAGTTATACACTTTTTATTGAATGTATATCCTTTTAGGTTTGGTTGATGTCCTCTTATAAAAGTCTTGATTCCTAATTCTCTTGTTTTTGTTTCAAAATAAGTTTTTCCGCCAATAAAAGAGTTCTTGACACCTCTTAGACTATTTGATTTATCTTCTATTTCTGTAGAAAAGTCATTCCATACTAGCTGATCTAGTAGAATATCTTGTTCATATTGTAATCCTTTTTTTATTTTATTTATTTCATCAAGGTTATCTACTTCAGGTATACCTGCATGAGCTATAAATATTGAATTATCTATAAAAAAAGACAGTGGTAATAGCTCAAATAGTTCACTCCAGTTTTTAATTAAAGATTTATCATATAGTTTTTTTATTTCTTCATGGAAACCATACTTTTTGTTCATTATATCAAATTCATGATTTCCTCTTAAAAGTATTATATTTTGAGTATCATTTATCTTTAATTCGAGAATTTTAATTATAGTTTTTATAGAATCACCTAAATTAACAGCCCTATCAACATAATCTCCTACAAATACTAAAATGTTTTCTTTGTTATAATATTTTTTGATTATTATATCTAGAGATTCATAATCTGAATGTAAATCACCAATAACTATGATATCTTTATTAGGATTATTTAATTTTATGAGCTGAGGTTCATTACTTAATATATTCTTAGCTTTCTTTATTATATCTATAATTTCTGTTTTATTCATTTTACAACCTCATTGAAATGACTCTTTATCCTATTTAAATAATGCACAGCATGCGGTTTATAATACCAGTAATATTAAACATGCTTTAAAAATTCAGAGTATAAAATCCCATTTGCCAATCTTTCTCCTAATACTTTATCAGCAAATCGCATATAAAATTCATGTACTAAACGATTTTCTTGTGAACATGACCATACAGCAAGACCAATATCAAAAATTTTAGCATTATTTATAGAATTAGAAACTAAATTTTTAATTAAAGAAGTACCTCTATATTTAGGTGCAACCAAAGTTCTATGAACAAAAGCATAGTCTCTTATTGTTCCATCAAGTAAACCATTTTTTAATGAAGAGACAATATAACCAGCAATAACAGAATCCTCAAATGCAATAAAACTAAGCTTCCATTTCATAGGTAGTTCTAATAAAAAGTTAGAACCATTCCACTTTTCAGTTGGATTTAAAGAATAATGATCCTCAAGCTGCAAAATTTGTGGTAAGTGTTCTTCTGCTACTTCCTGCGTTAATTGTTCTATTGATATCATCTTTCACAAATAAATAATCCAAAATAGATAGGTTTTTAACAAATATATTAGAGTTTTGTTTATA
>JBBSWW010000015.1:0-26626 GCA_038046085.1 Nanobdellota archaeon
TTATAGACAACCTCATTCCTATAAGTGGACAAAACGAGGCTTTATGGACTTAATAATTCAATTCAGTAAGCTTATATATCGCTTATCTCCAATAAATTTATGTCTAAAAGGGTGGCTTTAATCGTTATAATACTCCTAGGACTATTATCGTTTTTTTCTTTAATTAATCATTTTTCTAATAAGGAGATTTTCAATATTCCTACTGGTAATATCATAGGTTCGTCATTAAGTTCCCAACAAACTTTAAGAGAGATAAAGAAGGACCAGACATTTACTGTAGATATAGAAACTTTTAGACCTATATCCTATTTTATTGTAAAATATCCATTAAAAGCCAAGGATGTACAAGATGACAAGATAATCTTGCAGCAAGAAAATAATAATTATGAAGTAGGTATTAACAAGGAGACGAATATTTATTTCAAAAACACTGAAGGAATAGTAGTTGGTGGGGCTGCAATAAAATTATTAAAAGTTGATAAAGGCATTGCAACATTAAGCATAAATAATCTTGATATTGCAAATGCAAAAAAAACTTCTGGAAATACAAATGCCTGTACTGGAAATAATTGTACAACAATTATCAATAATAATTGTGGAAATGAATATGCAACTTCAAAATATGGATTTTCAAAATGTGAAAACGGGAAAGTAATAGCCTTAAATAAATATCTTACTCTAAGGTGGAAAAACCCTATACCCCAAGATGGAAAACATTACGTAATAGTTTTCAGGGATATTACAGCACATCCCAAACCATTGCAGGGAGATCCTAACTATGTTGGTGTAAGATTATATAAAACAGAAAATGGACAGAGAACTTCAACATTCCAGAGACCAGAATGGGAGATACCCCTACAAGCAGGACAAAAAGATTATAAAATTCCAGAATCCAAATTCAAACCAATAGTAAATGACTTAGGCTGGAAATCATCATTATGTTTTTCAACAAACTGGTTATCAGATGATCACACATATGAATGGTGGATAGAAAGAAGAGATACTCCTGTAACAATACCAAGTGATGGTTGTTATATGACAAAAGGTGTAGGTCATGGAAACAATTTTATTCCAAGAGAGGAGTTTACAATAGACTTGTATGGACATGGTTTATGGACTGATTTTGGTCCTGGTTGTTCACGTCCTGATCTAGCTTCAAAGAATAATTATGGTATGGAAGCTAAATTCCATATAGGTTATACACTTCTTAAATATTATAGTGCAGACATGATTTATAGAATGAACCCTAATTATAGATCCGCATTCTATGCACGTCCTTCTATTCATACATCTCTTAGGTATCAAGATCCTGTTCAGTTCTATCCTACTGGTGTTTTTATGCATAGCGTCCCAGTACTTGGTGATAGTGTAATGCCGGGTATGGAACCACAGATGCTTGGATGGAATTTTTTCTCAGATGATAACGCAGTAAATTATTTGAGACAGCCTGTTGTTCTCAATCCAAGAGCAGGAGTATCTCAAGAGAGTGTTACTGACAAAGTTTGTGAAGATGAAACTCATCAAGGTGTAAAAAAAAGTCTGCAATACTCAACTGTCAATGGTAAAGCTTTTTCATATCTCGGTTTTTCTTCTATGATGAAAACTTTCAAGATAAAAGACACTACAGATTTTATAAGGCTTAGCAGCATTTCAAGCATGTCAGATAATGAAGCCAGGAATATAATTGAAGAAACTTCACCAAATGAATATTGTACTTTTGGAAGACGTGAAATAAATCTTGATAATGCTGAAGCAAGAAAATATTTCTTAAGTTTAATATTTAAATATCATGGTTTTTCAGATTCTTATAAAGATCAACTTCCTATAGCATCAAAAAAAATTATAGAAGATTCTTTCAATATAAAACCCGCGAATACCCCTGATATAAACCAAAAACCTTACATGGGTCTATATATTGATAATATACAAATGCGTCCAGATAATCGTGTTTTCCTAAAGACAAACAAAAATCCATCTGAATTATTTACTAATTTCAATAGATGCACTAAAAACCGTCCTGCACCAATAAACAAACTGTTTGGTGTTCCTAATTCACAATCGCCTACTCTTTTGCCTGGAGAATATTGGGCTTGTACTATTGAACAAGAAAGTCTTTTAGGATATACTGGATTACTTAGTGAAGCTAAGACCTTATTAAATCAACGTCAGCTTATGGCTAATATTCAATATGGTGATGATTATTCTATTGAAAGAAACATTCCAATACTTGATCAATATTTAACTCATGCTGACACTATTTCAGTACAGCAATTTATTGGTACTGGTGACCCCAATTATCTATACTTTTCTGATAGTGTACATTTAAAGAATGTAATTGACATCCTTGATTATGTAGCAAATGTTAAAAGAAAGGGATCTGTAACAGAAATGTATGTTAACCAGATAGAGGGAAAACCAGATATTTTACTCACTACTTATTCAGCATTTTTACTTGCAGCTAACGAAAAATCTTTATTGTTCACTATCCCTAATAGAAATGAGGCTGGAGCGCATCAAACACCTATATGGTCTTTTATTCAGGAAATTGCTACTGGGAAACCTTTAGCAAGATATACAAGTGTCTCATATGGCAACAATTGTCTGTATGCAACACGTGAATATGAAAATGCTTTCACAATATTCAATTTAGGAAGTGGTGCTAATCCAAGGCCGAAAAATGATAATTGTGTATTAAATATACATAATACTCATACAGGATATATAGATGCGAGGACAGGACAAGCGAGCAATTCAATACAATTACAACCAACAGAAGGAACAGTATTATTCAGGCCTGATGTAATAAGACCAGTAATGGATCATATAGGTAATGTAAATCTTAATAAAAGAAATTATGATTGCACTGGAACTATATATGAATCTATCCTGGTTCCTGATGTTCCTGCAAATGCTAAGGATAATATAATTACACCTTAAAAAAATGAAAACTAAAAAAAATCTCAAAAAAAGCGGAAATATTCTTTTTAAGATCGGAATATTGTCAGTGGTTCTGCTGCTGATAATAGGAATTGCTGATCTAGTAAACTACAATATAACAGGCAAAGCAGTGCTTACAAAGGATTTTAATATAGAATCTATCTCTAAATTAAATCCATTATCTAATCTGGAAAAAACATCAGCAGTTCTTCCAAAAATTAGTGAAGGATCAAAAAAGGAAAATCTTAATTATGATAATCTTAAATTTGGTATTAATGCTGTTCCTGTTAAACTTCCTGATGATAAAAAAGTTGGGGATTTAAGTTCTTATACTATAGATGTTGTTTTTTATCTTAATACTAGCATGAGAGAGGATAAGTATTATCCTTGGTATCCATTAGTTGCTGAATATTCTGGCGGTTCAAAGAAGGGAACAGATAAAGGACGATATATACTTTCATTAACATCGAAGAGCTCTCTTGTTTTCACAATAAACTCTAAAGGAGCACCAAACAATATTATCACAGTGCAAGGAGATTATGATAAGAAATGGACTCACGTAATAGTTATTGTTGATAACTTAAGATTGACACAAAAAGTTAGATTATATACTGATGGAAAATTAAAGGCTACAAGCGATATATATCCAATAGATAAAACCAGCAAGGATTATGATTTACTAATTGGTGCATTGCCTAATAATTATGGGACAGTGGCTCCTATAGAATATTTTTCAGGAATAATAAAATACGTAAATTTATATAAAAAATCATTAACTGAAGAGGAAATCAAATCACTATTTATAGAACAAAAAGTTCAATGCATAAAAGATATTGAATGTAATATCAAAGGTCAATCTTGTGTAAATAATGTATGCCTGTTTAAGGTATCTGATGGATATCCTGTTAGTAATACATCACTAAATAATGTTTCAGAGGATAATAAAGAACTAATAAATATACAAACCAACAATCCTACAAACAGCGGTTCAAGTTCAGGAAGCGGTGGAGGTTCTGGTGGAAGAAGTAGTTCAAGCAGTGATACTAACACTCCTATAATTGACTCAAATGATCAACAAAAACAGGAACTCTCTTTTGGCGATTCTAAAGTCTCATCATTAGGATCAGAAAATAACCAACAACAGGTTCAGGATAATTCAGGTGTAAAAACTATAATCCCTAAAATAAGTGATGAACCTAAACAAAACAGAAATATCTATTTAGCAATAAGCTTATTATTAGTCTCTGGAGGAATAACAGGACTATATTTCATGCTCAGAAATAAACCTGAATAAATTTTTTACGTCTTGGAGAACAGGCTTTATACTATAGTAAAGATTTTAAATCATCTTTGATAAGTATTTATATGAAATTTGGGATATACTGTGTAATATTGTTATTGCTTGTAGCATGCACTCCTGTATATCCTGAGACTACTGCAACTCCTGAATTGAGGTTTATATGGGATTATCCTCTTAATGAATCAAATATTATTGGTATGGGTCCTTTTGGTGTCACTGAATCTAATGATGAGATTGCTACTGAATTAGAGATACACACTAAAAAATGGCACGATCCTATTTATGCTATGACCTCTGGTGTTGTTCTTGAAATTCAGGAAGAAAAAAACCCTCAGGAAAAAAATACTGTCCAGGGTGTATGGATAAAACATGGGCATAATGTTCTTTTGAAATATGTTCATGTATATAATGTCTCAGTTGAAGAGGGTGATATTATCCATGTTGGTGATGTTATTGGTTATACTACTAAATTTAGGGATTATGGTTTTTTTGAAGTAGAATTAAGGATTAAGGACGGAGATAAAGTTTATGCTTATCCTTTTTACGATTATTGTGACTCTGATTGTAAAGAGCTTCTTGCCCCTTTATGGTATAATAAAGATCTTCAGTACGGGAGAAATCTTAAGATTCCGTGGAAAGTTATTGATCGTTATGAAGTTAATTCTCATCTGATGTAAAAAAATAAATCTGCATCTTGATAACAGTAAGGATGATTTAATATATAACTTATTACAATTAAGAATTAAGATAAAATCTTGTCATACAAAGGAACATCAGCATGATATTGATGTACTCGTTTTGTACGCACAATAGGCGTGCAGAACTTAAAAATTAATAAGACAGATTTTCTAGGAGAAAAAATATAATTATTTTAAGTTAGGTACAACATTCAATTTATCTGTTAATTCCTTGGGAACTTTTATGTTTATTGAATTCCAGTCTTCATGAAAATACTTTACTCTGTTTATTCCTATTAGTGTAGTTGTTACACACCTATTTGATATAGAAAAATTAATTGCTGTTTGAACTATAGGAAAATTATATACTCTTATAATTTCTTTAATTTTTTCTACCTCATTAATTAATTTATCCTTACCATAAATTTCTATTTGCTTCATTACTGCTTCAGGAAATTTATCAAAATCATTATTATTCCTGTATTTTCCTGCTAGAAAACCTCTTAATAATACTTCTCTAGTAATTATGGCAATATTTTCTTCTTCTGCTTTTTTGAATAATAAATCATTGGCTTCTTTATTTAAGATATTGTAAATTACTTGGATTGATGCTAAACCATTGTATAATCTTTCTTTGCATATTTTAATGGCTTCTAAGCCTTCTATTGACTTATCTATGGAAATTCCATACCATAATATTCTTCCTTCTTTTCTGAATTCTTCTAGTATATCGAAAATTTTTCCCTCTTTTATACTATCTAAGCTTGGGTTATGCAATTGATACAAGAATATTTGTTTTAATCCAAGCCTCTTTAGGCTGTTTTCTAGATCACTTCTTAGAAATTCTTCACTAAAATCTTTTTCATTTATTCTTCCTTCTTCTATATGCCTTCCGCATTTAGTAGCTATTAAGAATTTGTTATCATAATTTTTAATAAACTCTCCAATCCATTCTTCAACTCTACCATTTCCATACCTTGGTGCTGTATCTATCAATATTTTTGTGTTTAATGAATTATTTATAACTAATTTTAGTATATTAAATGATTCTTCTTTACTAATTCCACCATAAGCCTCTCCATGACCATAAGTTCCCAATCCTATTGGAAATATTTTTTCTCCTGTCTTCCCGAAAACTTTTTCTTCAACCATTTAAGCTTCCCTCTTTATTGTTATTGTGTAAGTGCCTAAACCAAGTATTTTATCAACATATTCCATTATTGTAGGATAATCTATTTCACAGAATCTTTCTATCCACAGTTTCTTAAGTTCCTCAGAATCAAAAATATCAGTATCAAAACTATCATCTCCTTTCATCTCATTTCTTAATTTTTTAAAAGCAATAGAACCTGGAAACGGAATCATTGCTGAACAGAATATTTCTTCAAAACCTGTTTCTTCTTTTATTCTTCTAGCATGTTCATAAGTCCTGTCTAGAGATTCTTTAGTCTCACCAGGAAGCCCTAAAACAAATGAAGGCGTTACCCTAATACCAGAGGTACTAAGTTTTACTACTGCTTCTAGACTAGTACTTGGAGAAAAATTTCTTCCTTTGTATATACTTCTTGCTAATTCTTCATCTCCAGATTCAACACCAACAAAAACATATTGAACATTTAATCTTTTTAATAAATTTATAGAATCATTATCAATTCCATCAGCAGTAGAAAAAACATGAAATACTGGATTTAAATCATTAGGTTTGGTATCAGCTAGATTAACTAAAAATTCATGATTCTGCGTTATAGTATCACTAAAATCCACCAAATAATCTATGCCATGTCTTTCAGTTAATAAACGTACTTCATTCCATATTTTATTAGGATCTCTAAAATAAACTCCACGTTCAGGCTTAGTTCTTTCACAAAAAAGGCATCTGTATTTGCAACCTACATGAGTAAAAATGTTTGTCCCCCTATAACTCCAAGTTGGATGTTGTTTTTGAAAATTCAGAATATAGTCTTCAACATTTACTAAAGAACCCCTATCTAATAATGGAAGATTATTAAAACTTGGTGTTCCATTAACTATCAAACCATCTCTTCTGCCTGATAAAATATCAAGAAAAGGCACCTCCCCATAACCAACAGCAACATGATCAATAACATCAGAACTATGTCTCATAATTAATTCAGGTATTGCACTAGCATAAACACCACCAATAACAACTCTAGAACCTAAATTCTTAACTAACCTAGCAATTTTAAGTGCTGATTTATAATTAGGGGTTTTTGTGTCTATACCAACAACTGAATCAGGTCCGCAATTTTTATTAAGAACATCATTAATTTCATCCATTGACAATAATTCACCATCTAGTAAATTAACATCTAAATCGCTAAAATTAGCAGAGACATTATTGCCAATAGAAACTAAACCTAAAGGAATATAACACCCAGAACGAGAATTACTTCCATAACCTTCATCCCTGGGTGGCTGTATAAGATAAACATTCCTAAACTTTGTTTCTGTAACTACCACTTTATTTTACCACCCAGTCTTTTATAACCAAAATGTTCAATTAAAGGACCACATATTCTTGTAATAACTTCAATATCATAATTATCAATTTCACTAAACCTAATATTATTCTTCGTCTTATCAATATCAGGCATTTCAAACTTTTCATAATCAAGCTGACAAAAACTCAGAATTTTTTTAAAAGTTTCATCAGAATTCTCTATAATATCTTCATATCTTATTATCAAATAATTTTTTAGAAATTCTTTATGTGATAAAATAATAGTATTAGCATAAAACCATTGCTCTGATGCTTGTTCAATTGTTGTAAATTGTGATGGCATATTAGGATATCTATCATCTTTTTTTCTGCTTGAAACTATTGACTGAATATTTGAATATGGATCTCTAACAATAGAAATAAAAAAGGCATCTGGAAATATCTTTTGTAATAATCTAGCCCTCATAGTATCTGCAGGGCTTTTAGTTAAAAATCTCTCATTTGATTTATTATATTTAGAATAGACATTTATTAAATTTTTAGAGATTTTATCGTTATAACTATTTTCATCTACCCAATAGCACATACGAAAATCAGGATGAGCCCATAACATGAACGTAACATGTCCAAAAAAATGTTTCATCTCTTTAGGCATATTATCTAAATCTTGCCCCTCAATAGTTGGACCACAAACATCAGGATGATTCAATAAAGCCTTCCATAGGAGAGTAGTACCTGTTTTTGGATTACCAAAGATAAATATTGGTTTAATTATGTTGTTCATTCTAATAAATAATAAATTAGATTATATGAAATATAGTTGCTTTATGCTACAACAACACTTATAAAGTTTTATAATAGCTAAAATAATAATGATAGAAAATAACTTAACAGAATTAGGATTAAGCAGTTCAGAAATAAAAGTTTATTTATACTTAAATAAAAAAGGAAATAGTTATGCTAACAAAATAAGTCTTGAAACAGGAGTTAACAGAACAAACGTTTACGAGGCTCTTGGAAGACTAATAAATAAAGGTTTAGTGTCATTTATAACAAAAAATAAAGTCAAATGGTATGAAGCAAGCAAGCCGGAATCTATAGCAAACATACTAAAAGAAAAAGAAGATAATATAGAAAATATGAAGCAAAAAATACCCAAAATAATAGATATATTATATACACTGAAGGAAAATAATACAGAACTAGAAGCCAGTATCTTTGTAGGAAAGAAAGGCCTAAAGATAATATTAGAAGAAATATTACAAACAAGAAAACAAATATCACTAATCGCATCAAAACTACAATTTAAAGAAATATTCAATAATTATTTCGAGTTATGGCACAAAAAAAGAATAAATTTAGGAATAACACAAAGATCAATATTCCCAGATATAATGAAATCAAAACTCAAGAAAAGAAAATTATTAGAATATAGATATATAGAAAATGGATATATTAATCCAACCACTACAATAATATATGGAGACAATTGTTTATTCATACACTGGTTAGAAGAGCCAATAATAATAAAAATAAAAAATGATAATATTGTAAAATCACAATTTAACTATTTCAATATATTATGGAATACAGCAAAAAAATAAAAATTTAGGCCCAACTAGCTCCGGAATTTAATGTTCCATCATTATTTTTTCCAGATGTATCATCTGTTGTTGTTCCTGTTCCCTCATTCATTTTCCATTCTCCTACTATATCTGTCTCTCTTCCTAATATGTCTTTGAACAGGTCTAGTGATGTGTTATTTGCTATTGTTATTCTATTCAATCCTGCATATGCATGTCCATCTGATGATTTGTATACATAATATGGGTCTGTTGCATCTCTTCCTCTTGTCCAGCATAGGTCATAGTATTCTCCGCATATCTGTGTATATTCACTATTTGCATTATGGAATGGGAATACAAATGATGTTGGTGTATTTCCTAGGTTATTTGTTACCTCAGATTTTATTCCTGTTAATTGTTGTCTGAAATCACTCTCACTTAAATCTAACATCCTTGTATGCTGCATTCCATGTGCCTCCATATCCCATCCATTATCCTGCATTGTTTTTAGTTCATTCCAATCACTATAACTTGGTTCTCCGCTTATCTCATTTGCATAATCTCCTATTAAAAACTGTGTTCCTATTAATCCATATTTTTTCATTATTGGATAAGCTTTTTCATATACTGATCTCCACCCATCATCAAAAGTTATCAATATTGATTTTTTTGGTATCTCTATCTGGTCTTTTTTCCAGTTATTATAATCAGAAACTTTTATTGCTTTGAAACCTGTACTATTTAGATATTCCATTTGTTTTTCAAATTCTGTCTCTTTTACTTTATCAGCTGCATTTGCATTATCTACTATCTGATGATATAATAGTGTTGTTATTGACTGTCCTAAATTTTTCCCACGTTCACTCTCATCATATAATCTTTTTACCTGTGATGATGTTAATGATTCTTCGTATATCTTGTAATCATCTACTCTTCCATCGAATGATATTCTATTAGCCCATCCTAAGGTTATTGGTGTTTTTGAATCATAGATCTTATTTATTGTTGTTGTGTCTTCATCGCATTTTATTCCGTTTCTGTAATATTCTATTTTGTTTCCTGTATAGACTATTGTTATCATTGTCCATTCATTATCTCTTAATCCACATTTATTATTTGATATTGATGTATGAGGAACTCCTGTTGTTCCATCCTTTGATAATATTACTGATATACCATCTGTTAGTGCTGTTCTTATTATGAATGATCTGTTTCCTACTCCATTTTCATATTTTCCTATTACTCCTGCTCTGTCTACATAATTATCTTGTTTTAACCACATGTTCCATGTTGCTGTATCAAATTCTTGTAGTTTTACTGGTGTTGTTTTTACATTTCCTGTTCTTCCATCTATTTTTATTGAAGGGTATGTTGTTGCATCTTTATCATATAGTTTATAGACTTCATCTCTGTCTAATGCTGTATTGTAGAATAATATTTCATCTGCTGAACCATAATAATATCTTCCGCTTGCTGTTCCTATTGTTATTGGTGTATCTGTATTTGCTATTTTTCTTATGCTTGTTGTATCTTCATCGCATTTTATTCCGTTTCTATAATATTCTATTTTGTTTCCTGTATATACAATTGTTATCATTGTCCATTCATCATCTCTTCTTATTCCACAATGATTATTTGAAGTAGAAGTGTATGTTGTCGCATTTTGTCCATCTGGTGATAATATTACTGTTATTCCATCTGTTAATGCTGTTCTTATTATGAATGATCTTTGGTCGTTTTTTGCCTCATACTTGCTTATTAGTCCTGCATTCTCCTTGTATGATTCCTGTTTTACCCAAATATTCCATGTTGCTTGTGTTAAATCTTTATAATTCTCTGAATTGTTTATTTTTATGTAAGAATTAATTCCATCAAAATTTACATATGCTCCTCTATCCTCATTATTTCCACTTCCCCAGCTAGTTGATCCTACTAATATTCCATCATTATTATTTATTCTATCACTTGCTATTCTTCCTGTGTTCTCATTCAGTTTCCACTCTCCTATAGCACCTGCAGATACTCCATTTGTAGATAATGTGAATAATAAGATTAAGAGACCTATCATACCAAGTATTCTTGCATATGTTTGACTATATGATCTTAAAGTTGTATTCATAGTGATACCTCCAGTTATAGTCTTAGTATAGTTAATACTTTATTTATAAAAATACTATTTGTAGTATATAGAAAAGATAGCAATTGTTAGATAGATTTTTAAGTACTAAAAGTATATTTTCAGAAAAAGTAAGATTTTAATGGATTCTGTCCAAAACACAATAGTTTTAAATAATATAATCTTTTAAGATTAAAACATGGAAAAGAGGTTATTATTACTATTATTTTCTTTTATTTTTATTATTGGTTGTACTATACAACAACCCTATCTTGATGAGAATTCTAAAGAGGATGAATCATCTAATCTGCCTACTGAACAACCTACAACAGGTTCTGTAGGAGAACGTCATTGGAAGAGGGTATTTGCTAAAGCTTTTGAAACAGTTGATTGTCCTGCGTCTCGTGATCCTAGTAGTTTGCCAGATGGTTATTACAAAGGTCCGATGATAGATACTCATATTCATTCACAGAATTTACCTGACGGTGTACCAGGATTTCCTGATGATTATTATACAGGGGATAATTTAGGTATAAAGCGTAGCATGGAAGAATGGGTTTGTATGATCAATGTTGAAGGAACTAAACAAGTGTGGGGCTTCTTTCCAGTTGCTGAGCCTATAGTGCAAGAATCAGTAGAAGTAGTTAAGATAACTTTAGAAAAATATCCAAATATTTTTGTCCCTTTTATAAATCCACCAGGCAAGGTTAAAGCTACAGTAGATGCAGAAGAACTTGAAATGATGTTAAATGTGGAACCTGGATTATTCAGAGGCTATGGTGAAATAGGTTTATATGAGAATACTAATTCTCCGCCACTTTCACCAAATTCTACAATATTAATGGAAATTTATCCAGTAATTGAGAAATATAAATTAATTGTCTATTTCCATCTTGATCATGGGCAAAAAGAATCTTTTCAGGATGTTGCTAGAGCAAATCCCAATATTACTTTTGTTTTCCATGGAGGCAATTTGTTCAATATTAGTGAGACTCAAGCAGGTATATCACATGATGAAAAAGTTTTAGTGTTTATAGAAGAATTGCTTTACAATAATCCAAATATCTATTATACTGTGAATGAACTTTATGGTGGAGACTGGTTATTAGAACCTGGCAGAAGCAAAGAGAAATTTTTAGAAAATTTTGCAGATTATGAAACTTTACTTGAGATAGATCTTCCAATGTGGAAAGGGTTTATTGAGAGACATCCAGATCAAGTTTTATTTGGTACAGATAGAGGTGGTCCAGCTATTTGGGATAAAGATCCTAATGTTGCATTGACTTTGAATAATTATACTCGAGTATTTATTGATAGTCTTGATCCTTCAGTACAAGAGAAGTTTGCATATAAAAATGCTGAACGAATTATAGATTTGGATTAAAGATGAGAGTTTAGAAGATTTTACTAGAAATTTAGAAGAAGACTATGGGGAGCATTTAGAATCTTCATGCGCCTAGTGGGACGTTAGTAAAATGCTGAACGCCCATTGCTTGGGGACGTTAGCAAGTTGTTAAACGCCGTCACCCGGACTTTCATTTTCTTCTTAGTTTTTTTTGCCGAAGCTTTTTTCTAAAAAGATTCATTTTGAACCGGGATACCCTTGCGGGTCAAGCTTATTGGTATGTTTTTCCAGGCTAACACTTCTCTTATTCAGAGAATTTGTGCCATACCAGATTAGGCGATGACGGCATTTGTAATGGGTTTATTGGCTTTTATTTATAAATTTAGTGCTTGTTGCTACGTGATGCTTACAATGCCTTCTCTATGTTCTTTTTAGTATTTGTTTACATTTTAATCACAATATTAGTCTAAGAATATTAAATATAAAAAGGTTGTAGGCTTTATGTAGCTAATATTGAAGAAAAGCTTTAAATTCAACGAATTAGTTATATAATTATGGGTTTTCATCCAGAGAATAGATTAGTTGTTGGATTATCTAGTGTTGAGAAGAACTTGGTATTATCTTGCTTTCCTAAAGGTTCTAAGATTATTGAATCAAAATTTTTTAACAATTATAACCTGCCATGTCCAATAAAAGTAAGAATACAATTGCCTAATAAAAAAATTGAAAATGTTGTTTTGAGAAAATCAAGAAATGGAGATGTTAGAAAAGAAGCTGAAATACTAAAATCTCTAAAAAATTTACATCTTCCAGTGCCTAAAGTATTGCATGATGCTCAAAAAATAAATAACCAAGAGTATGCTTCTGTGTTAGAGTACATAAAAGGAACAAACTTGCAATATTTCAGCATGAGATCAAAGAAAAATATTAAGAAAGCAAAAGATTTATTATTTGATGCGATAATGCGAATGGCAGAATTAACTTACAAGATTAAAAAATGTAACTTATCAAAAGATCTAATCGAAAAAACATTAATATCACAACTTGATGAAATAAAAAATTCTAAACCTTGGAATTCGGAAAGTTTATTCAAAGAATCAGTTAAAAAACTTGAGCCAATACTAAAAAATATTGATATGCCATTAATATTCACCAATGGAGATTACCAGCCAGCAAATTTTATAACAAACGGAAAAGAAATAGTAGGTTTATTAGATTTTGATAAAGCATGCTTCCAGGATTTACTAATAGGGATAACAAAGTTTCCAATATATGGCTTAAGACCATTAAATAAAGCAGGATTTGTAAAAAAATTCATAAAAGAAACAGGATTCACAGAAAAAGAATTCATGCCAAGACTAGCATTAGGATGTTTAATAACATTACAAAAAGAAATACCTGTAAAATATGGTAATAAAGAAACAATAAACTACAGAAAACATGTAATAAAACTATTAAAAAAATCGTTAAATGAGATTTAATAAATAACACGATTGTTATTCATTATTTTTTTAAGTGGTCTAATTCTATTCCTTTAAAATTTTAATACTTGAATCTTCTTTCGTAGTCTTTATGATCGAACCATTCTAGTATTGCTGATATTAGTTCAACTTCGTTTTCAGCAGTTACAGTATACAACAGTCTCCAACCGTTTGGCAAGTCATATTTCCATAGGTTTGTTATTCCATAATCTTGTACATATTGTTTTGGGAATAGTCTTTTTGGTACTTGTATTCCCGAGAATGCATTTTGCTGCAAATCTCTTATTGCTCTAATGATTCCTTTCTTTATTGGATCATCATTTTTAAGTTCATTAAAATCTTTTTCTAATTCGTCTGAAAGGAACTTAACTTTTGAAGGTTTTATCATAATTTTATTTCTCTCCTATGCATTAACTTTTTTGCAAGTGCAGGATTCCATATGTATGCTATTTTTTCTTCTCTATCAAATGCTATCTTGTTTATGTTTTCTAAATATTCTAGTATTACTAAGAATGTTTGCCACATCATTTTTTTTGGCAGTGATTTCCATAATTGTGTTCTATTATATTCGCCACTGTTCTCTTCTATAGTCTTTTCTACCATCATTACTGTATCTAATGTGGGAGATCTCACATAAGGGTTTTCTGTTTCATTTTCTTGATAAGTTGTTTTTGTCATATAAATATAATATATCAATTGATATATAAACTTTTCTAATTGCACTAGTATTACATTTGTTTTTGTTTGTCGCTACATATTGTATTACATTGTTTTATAAATAGTTGCACTGACTTTAGAGAACTAGGAATAGTTTTATATATTTCTTATCATATTTGTTGATACAGGACTGACAAGATAAGTATAAACATGGTTAATCAAGTGATTAAAAGCACTAGTATAAACAAAATGCATCTATAGGGCTTGTAAGTATAAAATAAAAGAATTCAGTAACATTACAGAATGACGGCTTATTTTTTATCATCTAGTAATACTTTATAAAATTACCTAAGCTTTGTTTTATTTATACTTAACACTAAGTACATCAATATTAATACTGTTATTACTACTCCTCCAACAAACCATTCTGCTTTAAGTTCTGTTGTTACAGCTTCTGTTGTTGGTTTTGTTCCATCTTCTAATATATACAGGTCATCTTCTGCATTCTCTAATTCATTTGTCCTTCCGCATAAACTTACTATTAATTTTTTATTTAATGTTTCAGCATATACTATGTATTCTTTTCCTTTCTCAAAATTATATCCGCATGTTGCTTCTTGCTGTGATGAATATATTATTATATCTTTTTTTGTTTCCTTTTTCCAGTATTCATTGACTGATAATTTTATCTCTGCTAATCCATTTACATCTTTGTTTATTTTGATCTCATCAACTTTTCCTTCGAATATTGTGCTTGCTCTGTTATATGCTTGTATGAAGTTCTCTTCTATACATGTACATGCTAGAACTATATTGATATTTATCATCATGATTAGTATTATTAGAATTAATATTTTCATTTACATTTATTGTTTTTTTCTTTTAAAATCTTTATTATATACAATATATTTAGGATCACTATCAGATTATAATTCTCTTATCTTATTATATTATCATGAGATTTCGTAAAGCTCGTTTAAAGGATTTTGAAAAACTTTATAATTTAGGTTTAGATACTCCTGAACTTAAAGTTAGTAATACTAATGTTTTTATTGATCCTGAGGAATTTAAGTTTTGTATTAGATATAAGTATGGTGTATTCTTATTGGCTGAAGAAAAAAATAAGTTGGCAGGTTTTATTTATGCTGAAGCTACTGATGTTAAGATGAAATATCCTAAGAAATGGGGTTCTATTAACTACCTTGTTGTCCATCCTAATTTTAGGAATAAGGGTATTGCCTCTGTCTTGTTTGATGAGTGTGTTGAAAAATTAAAGAAGATGGGTGTTACTAATCTTTATTCCTGGGCTAATGCTGAATCTGGTATTGTTAATTTTTTTGAGAAGAAAGGTTTGGTTAAAGGTCATGTCTACATCTGGATGGATAAATTACTATAGTGTATATATTTTATAGTATTATATCTTTTATATTTAAAACTCTATTCTATATTTACGTTCTTTTAAATTATAAAATACTTTGGGGAGGGTAAAAAAATGAAAAACGTTTTTATTTTGATTTTGACTATGTTGGCTCTGTTTGGTGTAGGCGTATATTTCTTTTCCGCTTCTATGTCTGACTCTATTGAAGACTTTGAATTGAGTGATGCAACAGGTGATGCTGTTCTTGATTCTAATGTTCATGAATCTAAGCAGAGTACACAATCTTTTAGTCAGCCTATAAAATCTGATAAACCCAAAGTGATTTCTAAACCTAATTCAACTATTTCTGCAGCACCATTAAATAATTCAGGTGGATCATCAGGATCCTCATCTGGTTCAGGAAGTTCAGGTGGATCATCTGGTGGTTCAGGAAGTTCATCTTCTAATATAAATACTAATACAAATGTGAATACTGATCTATCTAATAATGAAACTTCAAATAATAATGAAACTTCAAATCAGACTCAGCAGAATAATACTGTTATTGATGAAAACAATACTTCATCTGAAACACCTATTGTTTTCAATCTTGAAACTGTTGAGAATGGTCAGGATGCAGTTTTGAATATTTCAATAGCACCTACAGGGACTTCAGCTAAAGGTATTCCTGTTTTATTATATCATACTATAGTTAAAGAAAATCCTGTCGGAAGTGAAATCACTGCAGAAAATTTCAAGCAGCAGATGTCAGCTCTCCATGAGGAGGGTTTCACTACTGTTAGTATGCAAGACATGAGTGCTTATGTTAAAGGTGATAAGGAACTTCCTGATAAATCAATATTAATAACTTTTGATGATGGAAGAAAAGACAGCTATCTGAATGCGGATCCTGTTCTTAGAGAACATGGTTATAATGCTGTTATGTTGTTGATATCTAAATATGCTACAAGGACTAGGACTTCAGCTTCTTTCTCTTATATGAATAAGAGTTTGGTTGAAGAGATGTTGAATACAGGAAGGTGGGAAATTGAAGCTCATGCTAAGGATTCTCATGCCTATTCTGTTATAGATTCAGATGGTAAGACAGGTCCTTTCCTTACAAGCAAGTTATGGGTTGCTAATAAATCAAGGATTGAATATAATGGAGAATATAGGTCTAGAATCAATGATGAATTATCTGCTGTTCAGGATGATCTAGAAAATAATTTTTCAGTAAGTATCAATAGTTTTGCATATCCTTATGGACAGTATGGTCAGAAAGTAACTAACTATCCTGAAGCAAAGAATGTCATTGATGATTTGAGTCATGATTATTATGAGCATGTTTTATACCAGACATTCTCAGGTGAGGGTTATAGTTACAATTTCCCTGACACTAATAAGTTCATGGTGAAAAGGATTACTGTTCTTCCTGAATGGCAAGCTAGGGATGTCTTGAATATTATAGCAACTGGTAGGGAAAAGACTATTCCTTATGATGATAAGTTCAGGAGGAATAATGGATGGTTCACTATATCTGGTGATATGTCTTTGAAGAATGGAGAATTGATATTAGGAAATCCAAATCCTTCACAGAAAGGTGCAGCATTCCTTGATGGTACATTGTTTTGGAAAGATTATTTTTACACTGTGAAAGTTCATTACTATGATGGTGAGACTCTTTCACTGATGACAAGGATGAAAGACAAGTCAAATTATGTCAGTTGTGATTATTCAGACAATAAAGTAAGAGTCTTTGAAGTGAATAAGGGAAGCTTCTCAATGTCAAACTCTACTCAAATAGAGGGTTTTGATGTTGATGCTGAGCATAAATATACTGCTAGAGTTTGGAATAATAAAATATTCTGCATGGTTGATGATAATACTGTGCTGAATGCTGCGATAAAAAATTCCAATCTTTTCTCTGGCGGTATAGGATTGAAGACTGCAGCTTCCAATGTCTCTAGTACAAAGATGATGGCTACTGAGATATTGGTTGAGGAGAGGAGGTAAATACGGCTATATATTAAATATAGCTTATTTATAAATAAAGTAGAGACTTACTTTGTTTTATTGTAGAATGTTCTTATAATTGGAGGAATCAAAAATGCGAAAGAATATTTTAATACTGATTGTAATCTTTGGGATATTGGCTGTACTTATAGGAAAAGTATTCATAGCAAGTTCTCCTAATGCACCACTTTACCTTTATGGAATACTTGTTACATTTATAGGATTGATAACATTTGGTATAACTTTCACAAAATATAAAGACCCATACATTTTAGCTCAGGCTATTCCTGCTGAAAAAAGAAAAAAATATTCTGTATCATGTCTTGTTGCTGTAAGGAATGAAGAAAAAATAATTGAGCAGTGTATATTATCTATGATTAATCAGACTTATAAGAATAAGGAAATAATTATAGTTAATGATGCATCTAATGATAACACTAAACAGGTTCTTGATAAATATGCAAAGAGTGGTTTGATTAATGTTATTCATTTAAAAGAAAATGTTGGTAAGAAAAAAGCTTTAGCTCAGGGTATGTTGAAAGCTAAAGGAGAAATATTTGCTTTTTCAGACAGTGATTCTGTTTGGGCTCCTGATGCTTTAGAGAAAGTTATTGATGTCTTTAGTATTGATCCTTTGATAGGTGCTGTATCTGGCCATTGTAGGGTTTTGAATGCTGAAAAAAATATTTGGACTAAGGTTCAGGATTCATGGTACGAAGGACAATACTCTATAAGAAAAGCTTTTGAGAGTGTTTACGGTGCAGTCACTTGTGTCTCTGGTCCTTTAGCTGTTTTTAGGAGAGAAGCAATTTTTAATTATATCCCTGCTTGGGAGCATGATAAGTTTTTAGGTCAGGAATTCAGGTTCGCTACAGATAGGACATTGACAGGTTTTGTTTTAGGAAGTATTGCTATTGGTAGTAAATTAAAGAAGAAATATGCAGGTTCTCCTTTCCTTAGTGTTGATTATCCTGCTAAGGACTGGAAGATTGTATATTGCAAATCAGCTAAGGCATGGACTGCTGTCCCTGAGACTTTCAAGAAAATGTGTTTGCAGCAGATAAGATGGAAGAAAAGTTTTATCAGGAATATTTTCTTCACAGGTAAATTCTATTGGAGAAAACCTATTCTCACTGCTACAGGATATTATCTTCATATATTGTTTGTATTGGCAGGTCCTTTTATTGCATTTAGACACTTAGTATATCTCCCTCTTCAGGGTAATATCTACTCTGCTCTGTTATATCTTGCAGGGATTACATTTGTAGGTTTGATGTTTGGTATTGCATATAAATTAGAGAATAAAGACTGCAACAGGTGGGTTTACAGACCTATAATGAGCCTTTTATCTTCGCTGATTTATTGCTGGTTGATATTTTATTCAATTGTTACTATAAAAAGAAACATTTGGGTGAGAGGTTGATAAAATGAAAAACAAGCTTGAGATTTTATTTGTATTTTTTGTATTAGTGATATTTACGATTGTCTTTGCTAAGTATTACTACCCAGACTTATATTCTGATAGCGTGAAAGGTTCCCAGAACAGCATCAGGATGGATCTTGAATATTTTAAATATAAGCTGACGTTTTTCAAGGATAAGAAAATAAATCTCGCTGATGTTAATGCTAATGAGAATGCAAAATCAATTCCTGTATTGAACTATCATGGTATAGCTGATGATCCTTATAAGAATGATATTGTTACTGATAATTTCGAAGATCAGATGATAGCTCTTAAACAGGCTGGTTATAATACTATCACTCTTGATGATTTTTATGCATTCATGCATAATGAAAAACAATTGCCTGCAAGATCTGTATTGATAACTTTTGATGATGGCATTAAATCAAGTTATTTTAAAGCTGATCCATTATTGAAGGCTTTGGATTATAATGCTGTTATGTTTATTATTAGCAAGCAGTCTATAGGCTCAGGTACTAGATATTATCTCTCTAAAGATGAAGTTGATGATATGGTTAAGTCTGGAAGATGGGAGATAGAGTCTCATGCTAGGGATTCTCATGATTATATTACAACTGATATTTCAGGAAGGAAAGGGCACTTCATGTCTGACAAGATATGGCTTAGCGATGAATCAAGGCTGGAATCTGATGATGAATACAGGAAAAGGGTTCATGATGAATTTGTTGGTGCTAAAGCTGAACTTGAAAGCAATTTTAATGTTAAAGTTAATGCATTCGCTTTCCCTTTCGGTGATTTTGGTCAGATATCTATAAATAATCCTGTATCAAAAGATTTTGTATTAAAGGATGCATTATCAGTTTATAGTGATGGCATATTCTATCAAGTATGGCCTAACAAGGGAGCGTCATATAATTATCCTGATCCTGCTGAGAGATCTTTCAAGAGGATTACAGTACTCTCAAGCTGGTCTGGCAAGGATCTTGTTGATATATTGAAGAATGGTTTTAACAAGGATCTTCCTTTCAGGGATGATTTCACTTATAATAAAGGATGGACAATTGTTGCTGGCCAGGATGTGATAGGCAAGAATAATTTTGCTCTTAAGTCACTTAATGAATCAAACACTACTATGGCTTTCCTTGATGGTTCTTACAACTTTAAGGATTATTCCTATAATGTAAAAATTGAGCCTTTTGATTCTGGAAGTGTGAGTGTTATTGCTAGGTTTAAGGATGATGAGAATTATGTAAGCTGTGATTTTGCTTTAGGTTCTGTGAAAATAAGGGAGAGTGTAAATGGCAATTCAACTTTATTGTCTGACCAGAAATTTATATTATCTGATAGCACACATCTCTTAGGTATTACTGTGAATAAGGGTAATATCTCATGTTCTGTTGATAATAACAAAGTTACTTCAGCTGATGGTATTTCTGAATCATTGGCTAATGGTGGTGTTGGTATCAAGAGATGGAGCAATATTGACAGCAGCTTGACGATAAAAGAAGTTGATGTAGAACCTATAAGCTCATCATGAAAATTTCGACTTTTGTTTTTATTATAGTTTTTTTATTTCTTTTTTCTAGTGCTATTATCATCTATGCACATAATAATAATGTTGATGTTCTTGAAGAGACTTATCCTATGAGCAAGAGTAAAAGCAAGGATTTATGGCTTAACTCAGGTGCTTATTTTTATAACAAGGATGGTATTGGGAGTACAGTTCATAGTGAGATTCCTGAAGATTCCAGATGGAGGATTGCTTATTTTATCTCTAATCCTAATGATACTGATAATGGTTTTCATCCTCAGAATATTTTCCGTCTTGTTACTAGGAATAAGTTTGATGATTTTGAACAGAGTGCTTACTTCAAGATTGATGAATATCATCTGAGTTCTAGTAATCACAGGACTGCTTCTAATGGATTATTGTTTTTTATTCATTACAAGGATGGTGATAATTTATATTATGCTGGTATCCGTGTTGATGGTTATGCTGTTATTAAGAAAAAACAGGACGGAATTTATTATACTATTTCATCTAAGCAAATTTTTGATGGTGATTATGACAGGCTTGCTAATCCTAATCTTATCCCTGAAAAGCAATGGGTTGGTGTTAAGGCTGAAACTCAAACTAATGCTGATGGTTCTGTTTTGATAAAATTGTTTGTTGATGATGATCATAGTGGCAAGTGGGATATGGTTCTTGCTGTTCGTGATGATGGCACTAGATATGGTCATTCCCCAATTTCTGGAAGTGGTTATGCTGGCATTCGTACTGATTTTATGGATGTAGAATTTGATGATTTCAAGATAACGAAGATTTAGTAGTGTAATCTTTCATGCTCTTGTGATTCAAGTTTTAATATTTGTTCCAACATAGCATGGTCTGCTGCTTCATCATATCTCCTGTAATCTTTAGTGTTTAATTTTTCATCTACTATTCTTGTTCTTAGTTCTCTTAATTTTTCTAATACTGGTCTGTCTGAATATGGAAGGTCTGATCTTGAGTATGTTTCTTCAATATTCAATATCTTTATGATTAATGGATCTATATCATTTTTATGACGCCATGTTCCACCTTCATCATGCACTCTATCTCTATAATCCATTATATGAGGTGCTCTTGCTGGATGATATCTTCTTGCCATAATTTATTAGAAAATAGAAAAATTCATTAATGCTATTATCATGTTTCTATATCTCATTCCAGACTTCATCATCTTTATTATTCCATAGTTTTTTAGCTACTTTTTCTGAAAAATCCTCATTAATTTTAATTTTCTTACAGAATTCTTTAAAATGTATTATAAATGTTGGTGCAAACTCTTCTGATTTTTCTTTTATCATATTTTCTATTTCTTCTAAAGTAAACTCTCTGAAGTATTGTATCTCTGTTGTATCTGGTATTAACTTATTAATATCTATAGCATTTTTTGTTGTAAACATCTTATATATCCCTTTTTCTTTATCTCCATCATATTTTGATGTTGTAATAAATTCTAGTTCTGTTTTTATTGATGTTTCCTCTTCTAACTCTCTTATTGCAGCCTCTTCATAGCTTTCATTTGCCTGTACTTTTCCTCCAGCTGTGCATGTCCACACATCCGGGAATGGAAATTTATCTTTCGCTCTTCTTGATATTATAAACTTATTATCATCAGTTCTAGGTATTATTAATGAAGCTCTAAAAGTAAATATTCTTTGTTTTAATTCACTCTTGTTTCTTATTCCTATGACATTATCTTCCCAGTCTACTTCGTAGATTTGTTCTTCCATTTTAATCAATAAAGTTCCATCTTTTCTTTAATAATTTCCATATTGGCTTGAACTTATGTTGTTTTCCATGACATTCTGGACACTCTTCTGGTGGTTCTTCTGCCTCTATAACATATCTGCATACTGAACATTTCCATTTATTTGTCATTTTTTAATTTCTTCACTAATTCATTTACACTTAGTTTTTCTTCTTTTCCTGTTGTCATATCTCTTAGTGTATATTTATTTTCTTTAACCTCATTCTCTCCAATTATTACAACATATGGTATTCCTAGTGTATTTGCATACTCTAAATTTTTAGATATACTTCTTCCTATTAAATCTACATCAGAATTTATTCCATTATCTCTTAGTTCTTTTACTATTTCCATTGATTTTTCTATCTGTTTTATTGGTATTACATATGCTTTTGTTATCTCTACTTTTCTCTCTTTTATTGCTAATTCTATTCTATCTAATCCAAAACTTATTCCTATTGCTGGATATTTCTGGTTATTACCTATGAAGTTTCCTATGATATTATCATATCTTCCTCCAGATGTTATTGTTGATTTTACTTCTGAATTTTTTAATTTTACCTCAAATATTATTCCTGTATAATATGATAATCCTCTTGCTAAGCTTGGATCAAAATATACTTCTGGAACGTATTTTGCTAGTTCTTCCATCTCATTTATTCCCTCTTTATTATTTAGTTTAGTTTTTAGGAATTCTAGTTTTTCATTATTATTTCCTTCAACAGATACTAACCTTAGTAATTTTTCTATTTGTACATCTGTTAATTTTTCCTCTCTTAGTTCTTTCTTTACACCTTCTACTCCTATTTTTTCTAATTTATCTATTATTAATACAGAAGTTGTCTCTTTCTCTTTTGGTATTCCTGCTGATTCTAGTACTGAATCTAATATTTTTCTATTATTCACTTTGAACTGTACATCTAGTTTTAATTCATTGAAGATTTTTAATCCTAAATTAATAATTTCTACATCTGATAATATGTTTGCACTCCCTACTATATCTGCATCGCACTGCCAGAACTCTCTGTATCTCTCAACTGATACTGGTCCATCCCTGAATACTTTTCCTATCTCATATCTTTTGAATGGTAATTTGACAGTTGGATTTAATGCTACATAAATACATAATGGCACAGTTAAATCATATCTTAAAGCTAAATCTCTATTTCCTTGATCATTTAATTTAAATGTCTCTTTTAATATCTCAGCTCCTCCAGCATACTTGCTAGCTAATACATCATATCTTTGTAATGTTGGTGTCTCTAATGGTAAGAATCCGTATAATTCAAAGTTTTTCTTTATTACTTCAACTATGTAATTCATTAAGATTTTTTGTTTTTGATCTACCTCTTTTGTTCCTTTAGCTCTCTCTATTTCCATTGTACTTATCCTCCGTATTTTGCTTTATATAACTTTCTTTGCTTGTAAATTTCTTTATTATCTCTAAATAACACTCTTTTCCTTTCTCTATGTCTATTTTCTTTATTTTTTCATTATCAGAATGTGCATATTCATACTCTCCAGGACCAAATACTATAGTTTTACTTTTTTTAATCCAGAAATACATTTCAGTAAAATATGAAGCTATAATCTTATTGTAACTTAAATCATTAATGAAAGTTAGATCATTGTTAATAATAGGTTCATAGTCATATAAAATCTCCAATTCATTAGATCCAACAAAAGAATTTATTTCTTTTATTATATCATTGTTGTTTGTTGTTGTCCTAAATTCTATTACTGCTTCAGCATAGTCTGGAACTACATTTGCTGCTGTTCCGCCATTGATTTTTCCTATATTTAATGTTGTATCTCCAAGTTTTTCATCTTTAGGTAATATAATATTCTTTATATCACTTAATATTTTTACTAGTTTATCTATTGCATTTTTCCCTTTTTCAGGCATTGATCCAGGTGCATTTTTTCCATAACATTTTATTTTTATACCTAACAATCCTTTTTGTCCTATTACAAGATTAAAATATGTTGGTTCTCCAACTATTACAATATCTGGATTGACAATTTTTATAGCCTCTTTTATTCCAGAAAAATCTGTTTCTTCGCTGACATCTAATAATATTCCAAAATCTTTAAGTCCTATTTCTCTTGCTTCTTCTCCAGCGATTATCATTCCAGCTATTATTGCTTTAGTATCGCATGCTCCTCTTCCATAAAGGTATTCATTGTCTTCTTTTATCTCAAGTTGTTTTGGAACTGTGTCTATATGTGTTGTTAGTAATAATTTAGGTTCTCCTTTAGTTGCTAATATATTAAATCTATTCCCAATTCTTTGTATTTCTACTTTAAAGTTTTTCTTTAGTCTCTCTAATAGAAATTGTCCTATCAACTCTTCATTTCCAGATTCTGAAGGTATTTTTAATAATTTCCTTGTTAGTTCTATAGTTTTCATTTTACATCTCCTGAATTTCTTCTTAGGTATATTCTATCTTGATATTGTGGATCATAGACAAAATTTTTCACACTAGTTCTGTCTTCTATACCATTATACCCTAATTTTCTAAATAGTCTCATTGAAGCTACATTTCTTTCATCTGTTCTTAAGAATAAGTCTCTCATTCCTTGTTCTCTTGCAACTTTAATATATTCTCTTCCTAAAGCAACTCCAATACCTTTATTTCTTGTTCCAGATCTTACTGCTATTTCATCCATATAATTCGATGGTTCTTGTAATTTTCCTCCTAAGAAAGGAAATTCTTTATCAAAATCGCTTTCATAACCCCAAGTAAATCCAGATAATTCCAATGATGTTTCAGCAACAAGAATTATTCTATTTCTTCTTGATAAGGCATTTTCCAAATCTTTTTTAATATCATCTTCGCTCCAGAATTCTAATAATTCCAAACTATTTTTACATTTTTTACAATTAGTTTTCTCATCTGAAGATTCTATATCAATAGTCTCTTTTATTGAATAGTTAACTCCGCAACAAGAACATTTTCTAAATTCGTCCCACGGCGGTTCAGCAAATGCTGATTTGTACACTCCTATAATCCCGCTTAAATCTGCTGGCTTATATTCTCTTATTGTGAATACAATCAGCGTTGTTTACGCTTATATCCTCTATAGTTCTGTTTGTCATTTTATTCTTCCTCCAATAAAATTTTATATTTATAACTATCTAAAAGAATTCTTTCAATGTTGATGAATACAATCACTTGCCATTTTAAGACTTAATTGTTAGTATGTACAAATTTATAAATCTTTTCCTTGTCTAAAGTCTATGGATGAAATGAATATTCTTGAAAGATCTGTTAGGGAAATAGAAGGGAGATTAGACAGTTCTGTGAATGGTAAGCTAAACAAGATTTCATGGCCTGATAAATTCATGTCTAAATTCTTGTGGATTATGGGTAATGGCAAGAAGAAACTTAGATTCTTTTATTTTCCAGACACTGAATGTTATCTTTCACAATTGAGAAATAAAGGTTTTCATTATCTACCTGAAGACAGGGTTCAGGAATGGCAGGAATTGAATGATTCTATAGCTCTTTCAAAGCCTGTTTATTTTATATCTTATGATTATAATGATTACAGGAAAGCTATATTAGCAACAAATTCTAGAGATGATGCCTTCAAAGAACTTTCTAGAGCTTTAGAAGTTTATTTTAGATAATGGTCTTTTGTAAACTTTGCATTTTTTCTGAAGGATTTTCAAGAAATTTCAAGCAAGGTTTATGAATTTTAAAATATAGAATATATTCAGAACATTTTTATACTTTTCTTACTATTCTTACAAGTAAGGAAGTGATAATAATGACTCTTATGGAAATGAAAACAGCTACTATTACACAAAAAGGGCAAATTGCAATACCTAAAAGTATTCGTGATTTGGAAGGATTCAAAGAAGGTAGTAAGATAGCAATTTTAGCATATGAAGATAGAATAGAGTTAAGACCATTAAAACAAATAAAAAAGATGTTTACTGCATTAGCTAGTGAAAAAGTTTTAGCTAAAGATTGGATGAGTAAAGAGGATGA
>JBBSWW010000016.1:0-1467 GCA_038046085.1 Nanobdellota archaeon
GCTACCAAGAAATTAACATGAGAAGCATCTGCTGCTATAGTCAATTCTCTTGTAATAACACCGTCAAAGACAACAGCTTCAACATTGTTCATAGCTTTCAAAGTTACTTCCAATTCAGTAGTCGGAACTTTACCTAAAATCTTAGAGCTATTATCTAAAAGATAAGCTCCACGTGTTCCTACTAAAGATTCAAGCATCTCCTTATATGAGTCTTTAAACTTTTGGTCAAGTTTAGGCTGTTCAACAACATTAGCAGGTCTCTGGAAAGATTCTCTTTCTCTATTGTCCCTGTTTTCCCTATACTGCTGTTTCATGTCATCACGGACTTCTCTCATATTAGTCTTCCTAATAGTGTTCTGAGAGTGCATACCTGACTTTTTATTGTCTAATTCAAACCTGAACTGTTCAGCTGCAATCTTTGCTCTCAAGTAAGTATGGATCTCTTTCTTAGTCAATTCCTCAACTTCCTTACCAGCAGGAGCCTTAGTAATGTAGTCAATCTCTGTTGATTCAGTAAGTTCCTTGATGATAATCTCACCACCACGGTCTCCATCAACAAATAAAGTAACTGTCTTACGTCTGCATAAATTCTTTATAGAGTCAGGAATACTAGTTCCATTGATAGCAACAACATTCTTGAAACCATTCTTCAATAAGTTAAGAACATCTGCTCTACCCTCTACAAGTATTACTTCTTCAGTCTCTTCAATACCAGGACCGCAAGGCAATTTATCAGGACCCCACTCTGTAGCTTCCATCATCCTAACACTCTGAGCAACTTCTTCTGTAATCTCCTGAGAATCAGGAAGTACATTAGCTTGCAAGTTCATCAATAATTCCTTAGCTCTAGCAATAACGAAGCCTCTCTTAGAAACCCTAACATCCTCGATCTTGTCAACACCAACTTTGGAATTGCAAGGACCAATACGTTCAATAGTCTCTAAAGCAGCAGCTATAATAGCTACTTCAGCTTTGTCTAAAGAACAAGGAATAATAATCTGACCGTTACTTTTGCCATTATTATTCTCAATCTTAACTTCAATTCTACCGATCTTACCTGATCTTTGAAGCTCTCTCAATTCTAAGTCTTGACCTAAAAAACCTTCAGTCTGGCCAAAAATTGCACCAATAACATCTGGTCTGTCAACTATTCCCTCAATACTAATGTTTGTATGTATAATGTATTTTGTAGATACGGGGCTTATTTTTCCCATTTTATTTTCTCCTCCCACAATATCCTTAGAACAAGAATAATACAGTAATTTTACTGTGCTTTACTTACTAACTATCCCCTCTTATTTAAATCATATTCAGCTTCTGAATTTTTTAGTTGAACGTGAAATGAATTTTATCCTTGTTCTATGATTATGAGTTATTTTGTTTTTGTTGCCTGACATTAACTCCCAAGCTTCATAGCTTGATATTAACATCGTGGCTCTGTTGAGTGATTTTCTCTGCCAGGCTATA
>JBBSWW010000017.1:0-6142 GCA_038046085.1 Nanobdellota archaeon
TTAACTAGAAAAACTTATTAATTGGAAATAAAAGAATATTCTATGGATTGGAATCAGTTCTATAAAAAAGTTGAAGAGTTAATGAGTGAATCCAAAAGTAGAGACATAATACTAGAGATTATAATGCAGTATCAAATCAATACTAGAGATGGTTTAATACAAAGAATCGGAGCTTTTGCATTAGGGCTGAGAAATTTCAGAGATTATAAACAGAATGATTTTCAACAAGCACGTAAAAAATTCCAGGAAGAATGCGGCGATATAAAAAGCAGCGGATACGATGTTATAATAAACTTCACAAAAAAAAGGATATTCAATAATGGAGATGTAATAAAAGCTAGTGCTACAAGCGAGAATAAAAAAAGAAGTTTAAATTTCAGCTGGCGTTTTTATAATATTGACACAGCAGTATTGGTATTAAGAATTGAAGGTGAATATTTTATTTGCCCTGTAACAAAGAAAATACCAAGAGGATATTATGACTTAACAGCAAGCTTAATAGATAAAGATGAGCAGATACATGGAACTAAAAACATAGATAATATATTGATAGACTAATCCTCAATACCTAACATAAGTTTAACTTCCTGAGAGGGCTTCCAGACTGGTTCGAAAACTAAATCAATAGCAACTTCCTTTAACCCTGCAGCTAATAATTTATTCTTAACCTCAGCTAACAAAGCAGGACCATAAGGACACATAGGAGATGTGAAAGTCATCTTGATAATAACTGAATCATCCTTAAGTGTAATATCATAAATCAATCCTAAAGTGTGGATATCCATACCAATCTCAGGATCATTTACTGTTTTTAAAACTTCAACAATTTTTTCTTTAGTTATCATAGACTTCATCCTCCATAGATTTACCAAGATAAGAATATAATGCATACTTAAAAACTTTAAAACACAATAATGCACATTTTAATCTAATGCCAGATAATTCAATACCCAACATCATCAAAACATCATCTCTAGAAATATTCTTAGCTTCATCAATAGTTTTATTTTTAATAAATTCAGTAAGCATAGAAGCTGAAGCCTGTGAAATAATGCAACCATCACCACTAAACTTAATATCCTCAATCTTGTTGTTATTTATTTTTAGATCAACCTGAACAATATCACCACAAGAAGGATTAGAATCTTTAAATGAAGATGTAGGATTATTTATAATACCTTTATTCTTAGGATTTTTCCAGTAATCTAAAATAATTTCCTGATACATATCTGAAGAATTCATTTAGAACCTCCGTTGAATAATTTAATAATTTTTAATAAAATATCAATAAAATAATCAACTTCATCTTTAGTATTATATAAATAAAAACTAATCCTAGCAGATGCAGGAATATCTAACTTAACATGAAGAGGCATAACACAATGATGGCCTGCACGAATAGCAATACCATGCTCATCAAGAATAGTAGATAGATCGTGAGGATGAATTAATCTTTTGGAATCATCGAAAATATTAAAAGCAATCAAAGAAGATCTAAATTTTAAATCTTTAGGTCCATAAATCTTAACATTCTTCATCTTAGAAAGTTTAGAGAAAGCATACTCAACTAAAGACTTATCATGAGAAAAAAGATTATCCATACCAACATCATTCAAATAATCAATAGCATTAGATAAAGCAATAACATCAGCAATATTAGGAGTTCCTGCTTCGAATTTGTGAGGAATATCAGCTGGAATAAACTTATCATAATAAACTTCCTTAATCATATCACCACCACCAAACAATGGATTCATAGAATTCAATAAATCTTTTTTACCATACAAAACTCCTACACCTGTCGGACCTAACATCTTATGAGAAGAAAAAGCTAAAAAATCACAATCCAAATCCTGAACATCAACTTTCATGTGAGGAACAGACTGAGCAGCATCAACTAAAACTGGAACATAATATGAATGAGCCATACTAATAAGTTCTTTAATAGGATTAATAGTTCCTAAAAAATTAGAAACGTGAGTGAAAGAAAAGAATTTAGGTTTTTTAGACAATAATTCCTTAGCTTTTTTCATATCCAATAAACCATTATCATTAACTGGAATGTATTCTATCTTAGCATTCTTTTCCTTAGCAATAATCTGCCATGAAACTAAATTAGCATGATGCTCCATCTCAGTCAATAAAATAACGTCATTAGATTTTAATAATGGTTTAACAAAAGAGTGAGCGACAAGATTAATAGCTTCAGTTGTATTCCTTACAAAGATAATCTGTTTAGGATTATTAGAATTAATGAACTGAGAGACTTTCTTTCTAGAATCCTCATACATACGAGTAGATTCATCACCTAAAGTGTGAATACCACGATTAATATTAGCATTATTTTTCTTATAAAAATCAGAAATAGAATCAATAACAACTAATGGTTTTTGAGATGAGGCAGCAGAGTCTAAATAAACTAATTTCTTATTATTAATTTTCCTTTTCAGAATAGGAAAATCATTTCTTAAATCATCAAAATTTTTCATTTTACCCTACAGAATCTTTCATCTCAAGCTCTATTAATTTATTAAATTCCAGAGCATATTCCAATGGAAGTTCTTTAGTAAACTGTTTAAAAAAACCACCAACAATCAAAGATACAGCATCATTCTCAGATAAACCACGAGACATAAGATAAAACAGCTGATCTTCACCTACCTTACCAACAGTAGCTTCGTGTCCTACTTGAACATCTTCCTCATTAATCTTCAAAGATGGAATAGTATCAGACTTAGATTCTTTATCTATCATAAGAGCGTCACATTTCATAAAAGATTTAGAGTTATAAGCACCTTTCATAATTTGAACAAGACCTCTGAAAACAGTTTTTCCAGAACCTTTACTAATAGATTTAGAAAGAATAGTAGACGAGGTATTAGGGGCAAAATGAATGGCTTTAGAACCAGCATCCTGAATCTGACCTGAATTAGCAAAAGCAACAGATAAAATATTAGCTTTAGCATATTCACCTTTAAGATAAACAGAAGGATATTTCATAGTAATAGCTGAACCAATATTAGCATCAAGCCATTCAACATAAGAGTTTTCGTAAGCATGAGCTCTTTTAGTAACTAAGTTATAAACATTATCAGACCAGTTCTGTAAAGTTGTGTATCTAACTCTTGAATCCTTATGAGCAATAACTTCAACAACAGCTGCATGCAAAGAATCACTTGAGTAAGAAGCTGCTGAACATCCCTCGATATAATGGACTTCTGCACCTTCCTCAACAATAATCAAAGTTCTTTCAAACTGACCAACATTCTGAGCATTAATCCTAAAATAAGCCTGTAAAGGGAGATCTATTTTAACATTCTTAGGAACATAAACAAAACTTCCACCAGACCAAGCTGCTGTATTCAGAGCTGCAAATTTATTATCAGACATAGGAACAACAGTACCAAAATATTTTTTCAATAATTCAGGATGCTCTTTCAATGCAGTATCTGTATCACAGAAAATAACACCCTTAGCTGTAAGGTCATCCCTAAGCTTATGATAAGCAGTAGTAGATTCCATCATAGCACCTGCACCTGCCAAGAACTTTCTTTCAGATTCAGGAATTCCTAATTTCTCAAAAGTCTTCTTAACTTTCTCAGGAACATCATCCCAATTATTTGCAACCTTATCATTTGGAGAGATATAATAAGTGATACTGTTAAAATCAATATGAGAGAGATCAGGACCCCAATTCTGCATAGGTCTTTTAGAGAATTCTTCAAAAGCCTTTAAACGTATTTTAAGCATCCATTCAGGCTCATTCTTAATCTTAGAAATATTTTCAATAACTTCCTTACTTAAACCATTAGGAAATTTTTCTAAATAAATAATATCTTCCCTAAAATCATACTGCTTTTTGTTTATATCCAAGAAACTATTATTATTTTCCATTGTTTTTTATTATCTCCTCATAACCTTTATTCTCAATAACTTCAGCAAGATTATAATCTCCTGATAATATAATTTTACCATCATGAAGTATATGCACAAAGTCTGGCTTTACGTAAGTCAATAACCTATTATAGTGAGTTATCAAAAGTACAGCTGTGTTATTTTTTCTTGCATTATTAATACCCTGAGCTATTAACTTTAAAGCATCAACATCAGCACCAGAATCTGGCTCGTCAAGAATAGCTAACTTAGGCTCTAATACAACCATCTGTAAAATTTCATTCTTCTTTTTTTCACCACCAGAAAAACCTTCATTAAGAGATCTTTTGATAAAAGAATCATCAATATTCAGTTCACTCATCTTTGATTTTATCATATTGAAAAACTCGACATAATTCATATCTGACTTACGAGCCTGCTTCATGAACTGAGTAAGTGTAACACCTGAAATCTCTGAAGGATACTGAAATCCTAAAAATATACCGAGATTAGCTCTCTCATTAACTTTCAAAGAATTTATTTCAATATTATTAAGAGTCATTAAACCACTAGTGATATTATATTTAGGATGACCCATTATTGTGTAAGCTAAAGTTGATTTTCCTGAACCATTAGGTCCCATTATCACATGGACTTCACCAGGATTAATTTTAAGGTTTATACCTTTAAGTATCTCTTTATCCTGAGTGCTTACATTGAGGTTGTTAATTTCCAGAAAGCTCATATTATAATATATAGCGACGAGATTTATAAAGTTAACTATTGTGAACATTACTAATAGAATATATAGCCCAAATTTAAAAATGAATAAAATAAAGTTTTATAATGGCAAGAAAGAAAAAAAGCGAATCGACAATCAACTCATTACTTAATACAACAGAGAAAGGACTACATAAAATAGATGATATAATACAATTCCAGAAAAGAATGAGAAGATATATCATAGCAAAGATACTAACTTTTTTAGGAATAATTGTATTGATTTATGGAATAATCATATTACTAGCTTCTTATTTCCCAGGAATAAGACCTGGAGTCATAGCATTGATAATAGGAATAGCATTAGTCATTATCGCTGCATTGTATAAAAATATACATAAGATTTAATGTCTCTTTATAGTAGTAACATGTAGAAAGGTTTAAAAGGAGATGGGTAATATTCTAGGATATGAATAATGAAAACAAGCAAATACTAGAAACATTCTATAATAAGATTGTTCAAACAGTAAATACATTTATTGAGAGCAATAAAATTCCAGAAATATTAAAACCAAAGGTTACAAAACAAGAGCTAAAGTGGTGTGGCGTTATAACAATAATGTATCCCCAAAGAGTACAATATTTAGAAAAACAAAAATCATATTCAAGCACAAGAGAGGAAGTAACATTCTATCCTAATGGTGATAATATAGAAGAGTTATTTGAAGATGAAAAAAATTCTCATATAGAGAGTGGAAAGCCGATATATACAATAGCAGATACTTTCCTAAGAAATGAATCTGGAGAGGTTATACAAGAATTAGAGAGGATATTACAAGAAACTGTAAGACCAACACTTGAAAGACTTGCTGGAGAAGAAGATGCACAATAATGAGTCTATACCATTTGATATGGAAAAATTAAAATTAAATGAAGATGAACTAACTGACAAAGTCTGTGGATTAATGATTGAAATAGATAAAAAAATAAGAGCTTGTAATTCAGATCCTAAATTTAAGAATAATGCAGTAAAAGATAAGGAACCATTTAGGCCAGTTTATTCAGGTCCAGAGGCTATAGATGATGGTTATACAGTAAATATAGCTTATGAAAGAGGAAATACAACAACTACAAGTTACATTAATGTATATTACTATCCTGCTCTAGAAATGGCAATTCAAAAATTACCAAGAACAAAACAGTTTCATGCTAGAAGAAGATTTAAAGATATTGATGAAAGCGTTAATCTAAACCAAGGACTATATCAAATTGATGAAACATTAATTTCAAATGATAGAAATGAAGTATTGAAAATGTTATATAAAAGACTTGATAATATAGCATCAGAAAGACAATAATTTTTATTATTTACAAGTTACAAAAATTTAAATAATCTCTCATCAAGAAGGATATATGATTAGTGAAAAGCAAAAACAAATCCTAATGATATTGTTAGGAAACAGGGAAGGATATAAGCTAGGAGAGATAGCAAGAATACTGAACATAGAAACTTCTGAGATACATGAAACATTAAACTTATTAGAGAAAG
>JBBSWW010000018.1:0-36799 GCA_038046085.1 Nanobdellota archaeon
TTTAACTAAATTTTAATTTCGGTGGTTGTTCTTTTTCTTCTTTCTTTTCTTCAGATTTCTTTTCTACTTTTACAATACTTTCACCTTTCTTTAAGAAGAAATATACTCCAACGCCTAATACTACGATAAATAATGGTATTAAGTAATCAAATAATGATCCTGTATCTGTCTTGTTTTCCGGTGTTGTTGTATTATTGACTTCTGGTGTTGGTGCTGCCTGTTGTATTGTCTGTTCAGCTGCCTGTTGTGTTGTCTCTGGTGTTGTTGTTGTATTATTTGATTCAGTAGTTGTCTGCTCCCCAGAAGCTGAAGCACTGTTATCTGCACTGCTATTTGTATTATTTATTTCATTTGTTTTGTATGTAAAGCTTGAGAAGTGTGATGTCTTGAATGTTAATTTATTACTTTGACAATTTATTGAGATGCATGAAGGATCTGTTGTTCCGTTGCATACAACTCCATTTGTTAATAATTCATCTCTTGTATTGTATAAGTTTTCTGAATAGATTATATTTAATGTATTTGTACAGGTTACATTTCTTATTAGGACATTAGCACTGCTATTCAATGTCTGGTCTAGTGCTGTTGCATTGAATAATATTAATCCATTCTTGAAATCTATTGCTTTATCAAAATCCTGATTATATACATTTACTTTATTGTTCCATGTTATTTCTGCATTATCATTTCCTAGTATTAATCCTGAGACGTTTTTAAGATTTTCAGAATCATATAATTTTGTTGTTGCTGAATTATTGAATTCAGAATATTTTGGATAATTTATTTCTAATAATAAGTTATTCTGTAATGAATTAGCATTTATTGTTGTTGTATTTTTTATTCCTGATTTTGTGAATTCTACATAATAATCATGTAATATCTCCTGGCTTCCTATTTTTTTAGCTAATAATTCAACAAGTAATGTTCCGTTATTATCGCTAACACCTGTATACTCTGTCTTATTATTATAATAGACTTCAACTTTTACATTCTGTAATGCACTCTGTTTTGTATTTATCACATTTAATCTGAATTGTTCATATAATAATATTTTATCACTATCAGCTAGGTTGAATTTTGTTTTATCATAAACACTAGTTTTTATTGTTACATTTCCTGTATTCTTAGTTACTATATTTTTTACACTGTTTGTTATATCAGAATTTAATATATAATTGTCATCTGAATTATCATTCTCTACCCCAACACTATTTAGTTGTGTTGAACTTATTTTTACTTTTATTATTGAATTGTTTCCTTTTACATTATTGTATGTGATAGCATTATTTTTATTCTCATTTATTATTGAATCAGCTAAGACATTATTGCTTGAGCTTCCAGTAAAAAATAATCCATTCTCAACTGAATTAAGTGTTGAATAACTAAAGATATTCTTGTTTGAATCTGTGATTGATATTGCTTTTCCTGTTGTTGATTGTATTGTTAGATTTGCAAACTTATTTTGGTTTGAAGAGACTAATAGTATACTATCACTTCCGTTCAGTATCATGGTATCTTTTACAAGGTTATTGCTTGAGCTTAATTTTAATGAAGTTCCTGTTCCTGTGAATATACAATTCTTTACAACAGCACCATCTCCCTGTAATTCAACAGAAGGATTTCCAACACTTATCTTATAATAGTTACAATCTAATGTTATTCCTGATTTAAGTATGAAACAATTCTGTGACATAGTATCATTCACATCTTTTGTTAATATCTTATTCTCTGATAATTCTCCAGAACATATATTCTCAGTATCAACGGTAACATTCTCATTTACAGTTTCATTGGTTGTTACTGTCTCATTTGTACTCTCATTTGATAAACCTTCAGATACTGCATATCCTGTTATTGATGTAGATAATGATCCTGAGAATAATCCTAAATTAAAATTATTACTTATATAAATAAATGTAAGCATTAAAACTAAAGATACTAAAACACTAGTTAAAAGCATTGCATGATGAGGTCTTTTTCCTCGTGCATTCACTCTACTCTTTTTCATGTAACATTTAAAGCAATTAACTAGTAAATAAATCTAACGAAATTTTTAATTATGTTTTCTTAATAAAGTTTCTACCTTTTTGTATGTTTCATCAGGATTATTGATATACTGTATTATTATTCCCCCTCCAAAACTTCCTCCACGGTTACTATACCCTTCATGTCCAGCTGTAACTAATCTTATTGTTCCTGTTCCAAACACTCTATCCCATAATGTTCTTATTAAGACACAATCTGTTACTTTTGTATATCTTACTGTTCTTTGTACTATGTTTATGAAACCCTCATAGAATTCTGCCTTATTTTCATAGAATAAATACCTTCTTGCCCTTAGATTCATTAATCTGAAGAATATTGAAAAAAATCCTGTTATAAAGAATACTAATACTCCATATATTACTTGTCTTGTGAATAGACCTACTGCTGCACCAAATATAGTTGAGGTTATTAATGCTCCAATTATGACAGGTATTATAGCTACAGCCATTTGAGGTCTTAATTCAAATAATATTTTTTCAGGTTTTTCCATATATAAGTAGTACTAATGGTAATATTTAAAACTTATCACAGGGAAACCTTTATAAAACCTGTTTTTATCCAATTTTATATGCAAACAGCAAGAATCAAATTAGCATCAGCAGAGATTGATAAGCTAAATGAAGTATTAGATTCTATTATTGAAATTGCTAAGAAGACTAACACTATAATCAAGGGACCTATTCCTTTTCCTACTAAAAAACTTAAGATTACTACAAGAAAGACACCTTGCGGTGATGGTAAAGCTAGTTTTGACAGGTTTGAGATGAGAGTCCATAAGAGGCTTATTGATTTAGGTTTAGATGAGAGAGCTTTAAGGCTTATTATGAGAGTTCCTTTACCTAAAGGTGTTAATATTGAGATTAATCTTTTAGAGAGATAATGCAGCAAGTTCTTATTGAAAATAAAAAGCCATTTAATCATGATGATGGTAAAAGATTTCTTGATGAAATAATTAGGATATTTGATGTTAAACCTTCGACTTCATATGTTATGTTAGGCGATTTTCCAAGTATACAATATCACAGCACATATTTTATCAATGACATTAATATTGTTGTTGATTCTAAGTTTATTGCTAAAGAAAATAATGGTGTTTACATTAAAGTATTATTATATTCAGAATATTGTAATGTTGATGATTTAGCATCTAGGATTAGAGATATTGATCATGTAAATTTTAAATGATTAACCTGCATCTCTTCTTATCAGTTCATCACTTATTATTTTTACATTGTTAGAGGATATTGCAAATCCTAATCCCTCAAATCCTGAGATTTTCATTGTATTTATCCCGATTATTTTTCCAGCTTTATTTACTAATGGTCCGCCAGAATTTCCAGGATTTATTGGCACATCTGTCTGTAAATATTTTATTCCATTGTTCATTCTTATTGCACTTATTATTCCCTCTGTGACTGTAAAATCTAATCCTCCAGGACTTCCCATTGCTATTACTTTTTCTCCTATTACTACATCATCAGAATTTGCAAAATCTAATTTACTATATGTTCCTTCTATCTTTAATACAGCAACATCAGCATTAGCATCATACCCTGCTAATCTTGCAGTACGTGTAGAACCATCAATAAGCATTGCATTTAATGTATTCTTTCCTTGTACTACATGATAATTAGTTACTAAATATCCTCTTGTATCAACAATAACTCCAGATCCTACTGAATTCTCTGTTTTTATGCTTACAGCAGCTTTTGTCACACTGCTTATTATTGCTGTAAAGTCTTGGCTCTCTATATTTATGTCCAGTAAATCCTCTTGTAATCCTTTTATTTTTTCATCAGATTCTTGTTTTGCCTGTGTTAATTGTGTATTCAATCCAGTGATATCATTTTTCAATACCTGCTGTGTTGTATCTATCTTCGTTGTTAATTCTGTTTTGACATTGCTAGTTTTAGTATCAACATCTTTTGATAAAGTAGTTATTTTTCCATCAACTTGTTTCTGTAAAGTATCTAATTTAGTATCATATTGCTGTTTGTTCTGCTCTAATTGTAGATTGAAATCAGATTCAAGACCTTTTATTGTACGCTCAGTATAATATCCTACTCCTGTAGTGCTTATTATTAATAATGATAATGTTATTAAAAATAATACTTTATAATTTTCCATAATAAATAAACATGCTCTTTACTTTTAAATTTTATGAATTTTTCTTCTTAATAGGTTCATTGCAATTATAGAAGCTTCAGCTTTTGGGTGCATAGTAAATGGATAATAAACTTCTTCATCTGTAAGATTATTCATCTTAATGTGATAATTAGCCAGTTTCAAGAATGCTTCATCATAACCAAAAAAACCAACTGCTCTTATATCTGTAGGTCTTGGTAAACTAATTTTCCCATTAGACCTATAAAAACTTCCTGCATATATATAGAGTTTAGATTCGCCATTTGATCCTGCGGACGATTGATAAAATCCAACATCTAAATTGTCAGTAATATGATTTCTTGGAATTCCAAGTTTTTGTGTTAAACACCTATAGAATGCCTCAGCAAAAGTTTCTCCATCTCTAACTACTGTTTGTGGAAGTTCCCAATGTCCCCCTAACTTTACAAGTAAATAATCCCAATCTTGCAAAACTCCAAGTCTGCGAATAATTGGCACTACAGTAGGTATAAAAAGATCTTTCCTAGATTGATTCACTAATTCATCAATATTCATAAGTTTTAGAATCTAGAAAAGTTTTAAAGCTTATTCAGGAGAATTAATTGCCCTTAAGCCTCTTTCTTATGAAAGCAATTTTATTCTATGATCAAGTGTTTGTAGAGCTATTCTTCTATCTACAAAATCTATACATATGCCTAAAATTTCAGGAAATGTTGAATTATCTATTAAATAAGTTCTTAGATAATTGTATCCTTTTATTTTATCATCTCTAACTTCAGCATCGTATTCTATTTTGCTTCTAGAACTCCCAAAACTATAAAGTTCTGGCATATCTTTAGGGAATCTTAAAAATACATATATGTCATTTGCCATTTTAAAAATTAAGAATTAAATTAATAAAAAAATAAATAGTTAGAAGGTTTACTTCTTAACTGATTCTAAACACATTCCAGCTGCTACTGTCTGTCCTGCATCTCTAATAGCGAACCTGCTCATCTGAGGTATTTCTTTAACCTTCTCGATTACTAATGGTTTTGTAGGTTTTATTACTACTATTGCTGCATCTCCATTCTTTAGCATATCTGGATTTTCTTGTAATACTTCTCCAGTTGCCGGATTTAGTTTCTTGACAAGTTTTGTTATCTGACATGCTACTTGTGCTGTATGTATGTGGAATACTGGCGTATATCCAACTGTCAATACACTTGGGTGGTTTATTACAACTATCTGCGCTGTAAACTCACTTACAACTGTTGGTGGACTATCCTCTCTTCCTAATACATCTCCTCTAGCAATGTCTTTCTTGTTGATTCCTCTTACTGAGAATCCTACATTGTCTCCAGGTTCTGCCTGTTGGATTTGTTCGTGGTGCATCTCTATTGTCTTAACTTCTCCTTTTACACCATTTCCTTCTCTTGCAGGGACTATTATTACCTTATCTCCAAGTTTCATTACTCCAGTTTCTACTCTTCCAACTGGTACTACTCCAATACCTGTAATGTTGTATACATCCTGTAATGGTAGTCTTAATGGTAATGTTGTTGGTTTTACTGGCATTTCGAACTTATCAATCTGTTCAATTACTGTTGGTCCTGTATACCATGACATCTTGTCTGATTTTTTTACAACGTTTTCTCCAAGGTATGCTGCTGTTGGTATGAATTGTACTTTATCTAATTTGTATCCAACACCCTTTAGTAATGTTCCAAGTTCTGTTTTAACTTTCTCAAATCTGTCTTGAGCGTAGTTTACTACATCCATCTTGTTTACTAATACACATACTTGATTTACTCCGAATGTTTTCAATAAGAAAATGTGCTCTTTAGTCTGTGCCATTGCTCCATCTGGTGCTGCAACTACTAAGTATGCTACATCTGCCTGGCTTGCTCCAGTAATCATGTTCTTGATGAAATCTCTGTGTCCAGGTGCATCTATAATTGTGCAATCGTATACTTTTGTCAGGAATCTCTTGTGATTTAAATCAATTGTAACTCCTCTCTCTCTTTCTTCTTTAAGATTGTCCATTACGAATGCGAATTCAAATCCTACTTTTCCTACCTGTTGAGCTAATTCCTTTAACTTTTTCATATCCTGTTCTGGAATTACTCCACCATCGAACATAAGTCTACCTACGCATGTACTCTTTCCGTGGTCTACGTGACCTACAAATACTACATTTAAGTGTGGTTTTTCTTTAGCCATTATTTATTCCCCCATAATTTTAGATTATGATATATTCTGTTGGAATCTATGACTATTTATAAAGATTTCTACAACGTATGATCTGTTAAATATTTAAATATAAGGCTTTAGACTGCTTTCTATGGAAGTTAAGAAAGTATCTGCTAAGGTTTTGAAAGCTGAATTATTATGTAATAATATTAAATTAATTAGGCTAAAAGTTGATAATTCTAAAGATTTCTTACCTGGTAATTCTATTGCTCTTCATATTGATAATTCACAAAAATATTTCTCAGTTGTATATAGTTCATTTGATTATGTTGATATTATGGTTAAATTAACTGAAAGTAAATCAACAATCTTTATTTTCAATATGAAAGAAGATGATACTGTTGAGATATCTGGTCCTCATAGTAAGGCTTTTGATTTATCTCATTCTGATCACCTTACATTTATAGCTGGTGGTTCTGGTATTGCAAATTTTTTATATGCTTTAAAATGTTTATACGAAAATAAATCAGCAGTTTCTGTTAATATTATTTTTAGTTCTCGTCATCCTGAAGAATTTGTTTTCAAGAAGGATCTTGATAATTATTCTAAGACATCTAATTTCAGGACTCATTATGTTGTTACAAAATCAGAACCCAGAATTAATCAGGAATATCTCCATAGTTTTGTTAAAGATAATAAAGGGATTTTCTATATCTGTGGTCCTAAATCAATGATTTCTGATGTTGCTTCTTACCTTAAGAATTTAAAAGTTCCTGAAGAAAGGATTATTTATGATAAATATTAACTAAAAAAATTCTAAAGTTAAAAATAGTCTATGATAGATCATAGAATCCTTCTGGAAATCTTCCATCAAGTTCATATTGTAATTTTGCAAATGCTAGATCTCTATCTTCAGGACTTATTGTATTGTCTCTTATATGAAAATTCAATTCTCTGTTTGCTTCATTTTCATGATTAATTCCATATCTGTAAGAATTTTTCATTTCAACTACAGCGTTTGTTATTAATAATAATTCAAGGTTTATATCTGATATTTGTCTCATAATTAAGATTAGGTGATTGAAGATTAATAAACTTATTCTTTCAATTCCATTCTTAGATATGTTGCAAAATATTCTGCTCCTGGATCACTGAATGTCTGTTTTGGCCACACAACTCTTTTCTTTAAATCTATATTGTTTGTATTCTTCAATGGTTCTGCAGACCTTATGTATATTCCACTTTTTTTATTATCATCTTGATGCATAAATGTTCCTGTAAAGTCTTCATAACAGCTTGTTGTTAATAGTGCATATGTTTTCCCCTGTTTTGATTTTATATGTTTTGGTGATATATAATATGGTTTTCCTTCTATAAATAATTCTAAACAACAATATGGTATTCTTTTTATTTTTACAAACTCTGGAACTTTTCCAGGATCACTCTCATCTTCTGGAGGTACTTGTTCTATTATTCCATTTCTTAAAAATGATTCATAGATTCTATATCCCTCTAAGTATGAAACTTTTTCAAATCCTAGTGCTTTCAATACCATCCCCATTATTGGTGTACATTGATGGCAATGTCCTGTAAATTCTTTGAATTCTTCTTCATAGAATCCATTTTCTTTCATTATTGATATATACCCATAATTCCATAATTCTTTTGCTACATTGAATACTGTTTCATGAGGATTATCTTTTTTTAGTTTCATGAATTCTTTTTTTATATTCTCAAAATTCAAGTTAGGGAATATATCTTTCAGATTAACTTGTACTTCTCTATATTCTAAGTTTAATTTCTCATTATTTAGTTCAAACATTTGATTTTGTAGCAATAGAATGTTTAAAAGGATTATGATAATTAAAAAGTTATTTAAATGAGGTTATTGTTAAAAATTTTATGAAGAGATTAAAAATTTTATTATTAGTTTTTGAATTCCCGCCATACCCTTTTGCAGGTACTGGTATGTATGCTTTTAATCTTGCTAATTATCTTGCCAAAAATCATGATGTTACTATAATAATGCCAAATCATCCTGGTTCTACTAAGGAAGTCATTGATAAGAATATTAAATTTATAAAGATAGATTCTATGACAACTTCTAAAGCTGCAAAAGTTAACAGAAGTTTTATTGATAAGAAGACTTTATTTTCTTTAGGTGCCAGGAAATTACTTAAAAAAATTAATCTTAAAGAATATGATATCTTCCATTCATTGACTGAGAGAGATGGTGCTCTTCTGGATTATAAATACATGAATAAGTTTGTAAAAACTATAATCTCTGTTAATGATTATTATATTATTGGTGCTCCTTGGAATCCTTTCAAGTTTTATTTCACTATGGATTTTCCCATAAGATATATCCATCATAATATTATGAAATTGTTTTACTTTAAGGCTTTAAGGAATTGCAATAATATTGTTCCTAACACAGATTATGTTAAAAACGTTTTAGCAGGTGGAGGTATTGATCCTTCTAAGATGATTGTTGTCAATCGTGGTGTTAATCTTAAAAGATGTTTATTTGAAATTGATGATAATAAATACAAATCTCATAAAGTTTTATTCATTGGTCCTAATGCTGAAAGAAAAGGAGCATTTTATGTTCTTGCTTCTATTCCTAAAGTATTAGAAAAATTCCATGATGCAAGATTCACTATTGTAGGTAGTAGTTCTTTCCTTTACAAAAGAAAGATGAGAAATTTCATCAAGAAAAATAACTTATCTAATAAAATTGAACTTTTTGATCAGTTGCCTTATGAAGAAGTTTTACAGCGTCACAAGGATGCAAATGTTTTTGTAATGCCATCTTTGATGGAAGCTTTTGGTCAGGTTTATCTTGAAGCTTTAGCAACTAAGACTCCTGCTATTGGTACGAGAGTTGGTGGTGTTCCTGATATTATTACTCCAGATGTTGGATATTTAGTTCCTCCAAGGAATTCAGATGAGATATCTAAACATATTATTGAATTATTTTCAGATCCTAAAAAAGCAAAGAAGATGGGTGAAGCTGGAAGAAATAGAGTTAAGAAAAAGTTCTCTATAGAAAAGATGGTTAAGGAAACAGAAGATGTTTACAAGAGTTTGATTTAAATATAATTTATTAAAGAAAACTTTATATACAATCTTATAATTTTACTTACTATGAGAATATTGATTATTTATCCTAATATTGTTGAAACACCTAAAGATATTTCCTTAGGCTTAGCAGCTGTTAGTGCTTGTCTTAAAGAAGACGGTCATAAAGTTGAACTAGTTGATACTACTTTTGGTATATCTGATGAAGAGATTATGACTCAGGTTAAAAAGTTTAATCCTGAATTAGTTTGTTCTTCTATGGCTACTAATGAATTCAAATACGCTACTCACATTATTGATATGATTAGGGAATTTAATCCTAAAGTTCCAGTTTTAGTTGGGGGTTATCATCCTACTATGGTTCCTCATGAAGTTCTTAATTTGAAAAATGTTGATATGGTTTGTGTTGGTGAGGGTGATATGCCTATTAAGGATGTTGCTAATATGTTAGCTAAAAAAGAATACAGAACTGATATTATGAATATTTGGTTCAAGACTCCTGAAGGTAAGATTATTAGTAATCCTCAACGTCAGTTGCCTAATCTTGATGAACTTCCTATTCCTGATAGAAGTCTTTTTGATTATCAAAGATATATTGATTGGCATAATGGTACAGCAACTGTTATTTCTACAAGAGGTTGTCCTTACCCTTGCACTTATTGTATTAATAGGACTCAGAAAGAAATTTACAAAGGTAAAGGTGCTTTCGTTAGATACAAATCAGTTGATAAGATTTTATCAGAAATTAAAGAGATTGTTACTGAGTACAAAGTTAAAGAGATTGGTTTCAATGATGATACTTTTACTCTAAATGCTGTTCGTGTTCGTGATTTCTGTAATAAATATCCTCAGGTTGTTGGTAATGTTCCTTTCTACGTTAACGCTCGTGTTAATGCAGTTTCTAGAGAGACTTTTATTCTTTTAGGTAAAGCTGGTTGTAAAAGAGTTAACATGGGTGTTGAATGTGGTGATCCTAAAATTAGAAATGAAATTCTTGAAAGAGACATGACTGATGAACAGATTATTCAAACTTTCAACTGGGCTCGTGATGCTGGTATTGAGACTTATGCTTTCAACATGATTGGTCTTCCTTACGAAACTAAAGAATCAATTCAGAAAACTATCGATCTTAACAGAAAAATTAATCCTGATTATTTAGGTTGTTCTATTTTCACAGCTTTACCAGGAACTCCTTTATATGAATTATGTAAAAAGAATGGTTGGCTTGCTCCTGAATATTCTACTTCCTATTTCCAGGATAGTAATATGATTCATCCTAATTTTACTGTTGATGAATTAAAAGTCTTTAGAGATAATTTCGGTTTCGAAGTCTATAAAGGAATCAGACCTATGCGTGCTTATATTGATAAGTTTGATAAGACTTTAATAAAATTCTCACCTTATGTTAAGACTAGATCTATTTTATTGAGATTTGGTGCTAAGCATGTTATGAATAAGAAATGGGAAAAAAGAAGATCTAAGATTGACTTCGATAAATCTTTAGAGAACATTAATATTGCTTAATTTAGATATAATGATAATTCATACTATTTTTTTCATAATTATTTTATTAATTTTCATCTATAATATTTCTTTGAATTAGTTTGAGGAAAAGAAGTTGGGCATTGGCCTTGTCCACTAGCTAATTCAATTGTTTTACCATCAATTAAATTAAGATATGCCCAATCATTGTTAAATCCTTTATAACAAACTGATTCACCAATTCCAATATCTCTTGGAACTTTTTCTGGTGTATTATCTGTTATTCTTAATAGTGTTCCTTCGCTATCTGTTTTAACCACTACATCAACAGCACTCATAGTTTCCCCTATTAACATGAATTCTCCTTTAGTATCTGTGGATTGTTCGTTTAGAAACCATCCTCCTGAAATTGTGTTTTCAACATCATGTGAAGGGTTTCCGCAGTTTTTTGCTTTTTTAAAACCATCATTATAGATTACTCCTATTTTTTGATAATATTTTTCTTTTAAATCTTGAGTATATAAGTCATATGGACAAACTGAATAAAGAGATTGTTCCCATTTCCATCTTTCTGGATTAATGTAATAAGCTTTTTTTGTTTGATCTATTACTAAGAAATCAAAAGTCCTTGCTTGAGGAGTGCCATCAGTATAACCTAAAAGAGTTCCGACTTTTATTGGAATTGCTAAATTGTCATTTGTAGCTGTTGATCTTGATGGCTCTGCTGGAGCATGTTTTTTTATTTCTTCTGATACAGAATCCAAATGATCAAAAAGAAAAATTATGCCGCATTTAGTATCAAATTTTAATCCATATTCTCCATGATCTGCTTCAGGTCCACGATATGCATAGATTATTGAAACTAAAGTAGCATCCATAGGAGCATAGACTGGTACACTTTCACCTTTTTTTACATTAATATAACTTCTGCCACGCGATGCTCCACTTATTGAACCTATAGGTTGAAATGCATCAATTTTTGAAAAGTCTGTGAATTCATAATTAAAAATTGGTGGACAGTTTGTTTTTTCTTCTCTAATTCTTAAATTTTGAGGAGGGTTTATTTGTTCTTCTATATTTTTTACATTCTGAGGCTCTATTTGTTTTTCTTGTATTATTTGTTTATTTAACTCATTTTGTCCAGAAGTTGTAGTTGTTTTAGTACCAAAAGTACATGCTGATAATAAGAATAAAGAAATTAATAATATTGATAATATTTTTTTCATTTCACCACTTTATTTTAATAATATCTGAATGTTTATAAAATCTTCTAATTTATATGACCAAAGAGAGAATCGAAATCCAACTACCATGTACAAGAATATAAAATAATAACAATTAGAGTAAAAAACTTAGCTACAGAATAAGAACAAATTATAAAGTTTTCGAGTAGAAATAAGATTTTTTCATCACAACTTTTATAAATATACTTATAATATTTTATCTATGCCACCATTATCAACTATTCCTAAATTTATTGGTTACTTTTTAGCTAATAGGAATATCATTAAAAAAACTCCTAAACCTTATCAAATTACTTTCTCAGTTACAACTGCTTGTCAGTCTTTATGTAAATCTTGTAATATTGGTTTAGAGTATCAAAAAAATCCAGCTTCAGCTAAAGATGATCTTACTTTAGAAGAAATTGAGAAGATGTTCAAGAGTATTGGTCCTGTTTATTTCTTTAATATTAGTGGAGGAGAACCATATTTAAGATCAGATCTTCCTCAGATCGTTGAGTTAGCTTGTAAATATCTTAAACCTAGAGTTATTCACACTCCAACTAATGCTCTAGCTCCTGGTATTATTGAAAGAAAAACTAGAGAGATTATGGAAATAATAAAAAAGTATGACCCAACTGTCCCTTACACTATCAAGCCTTCTTTTGATGGTTATGGCACTAAGCATGATGAACTTAGAGGTGTTAAAGGTAATTTTGATAAATTGAATGATACTTATAAAAGATTAAAAATTTTACAGAAAGATTTCCCTAACTTACATGTTGGTTTAGGTACTGTTATTTCTAAAAATAATTTAGACGTAATTAAAGAAACAGTTGATTATGCTTTAAGTCTAGAACCTGATACTTATATTAATGAAGTTGCTGAAGAGAGAAGTGAGATGTTTAATACTTCTTCAATTACTCCTTCTGCTGAGGAATATAAGAAAGCTACTGATTATTTTTCTCAGGAAGTTTCTAAAAAGATTAAGAACAAATCAGGGTTATCAAGAATTACTCAGGCTTTCAGGTTAGTTTATTATGATCTTACTGTTGATATTCTTAAGACTAAATCTCAAGTTATTCCTTGTTATGCTAGTACTATCTCTGCTCATATTAATGCTAAAGGTCAGGTCTGGGCTTGTTCTATTCTAGCTTATGATAAGCCTATGGGTGATATTAGAAAAGCTGGTTATGATTTCTATAAAGTTTGGTATTCTGATCAGGCTGAAAAAGTTAGAAAATCTATTAGGAATAGAGAATGTGCCTGTCCTATGGCTAATGCTGCTTATTATAACATGATGCTTCACCCTCCTTCTGTCTTTAAAGCTGTTAAATATTTCTTATTCCCTAATTCTTATAAGAGAACTAATTCTTTAGTAAATTCTAAAATTGAAGATAAGAAAATTGATATTGCTATTGAAGCTGATTAAGCTTTTTTCATATCAGCTAAGAATCCAAATATGATTATCTGTACTCCTATTACAATTAATAACATGCTTAATATGGTTGAAGGTAAATGCCCTATCTTTCCTTCTTTCAAGAATAATATAAGTAACCATATTCCTATTGCTATTCCTATTGTGAATATTGCAAAACCAATTTTACCAAAGAATGTCAATGGATCATAATCCCTATAGATCCTTATGATATTTATCCATGCTTTTATTGCATATTGTAATGGTCCTTTGAATAACTTGCTTTTTCTTGTCTTTTTAGCTTCAATGCTTACCTCAGTTATCCTGAATCCCTGTCTTGCTGCTTTTATTATCTGTTCCTGTGTATATGTAAAAGTATTTATGAATTTTATTTCTTTAGCCACTTCTGACGTAAAGACTCTAAATCCTGTTGTTGAATCTGTTATATTTGTCCTTGTTAATTTGCTTATTACTTTTGAGAATATTACATTTCCTAATAATTTTGTATACTGGTTTTTATAGCTTATTTTATCTTTGAACCTGCTTCCTAATACTAAGTCATATCCTTCCTCTATTTTCTTTATCATTAGTGGTATTGCTTTTGAATCATATTGTCCATCAGCATCTGTATGGACTATTATGTCAGCTCCTTTTTTTATGCAATTATCAATCTCTGTCTGGAATGCTGCTATAAGTCCTCTGTTTCTCTTATGTGAGATTACATCAGCTCCATGTTTTTTTGCTATCTCCATTGTCTTATCTGTGCTTCCGTCATCAACAACCTGTAAGGAATATTTATATTTTGTATTCAGCATAGAATTTTTTATCTCTTCTAGTGTTGTTCCTATTGTCTGCTCTTCATTATATGCAGGTATTGTTATTATTATTTTTTTCATCGTGATTCGTAAAAGAAAAGTTTTCCTTTTATATCCTTTATGATTTTATTATCTAACTTCTTTGTACTTAATATATAGTCATAATTTCCAGCATTTTCTATATTATCTATTGTTATATCAGAATTTATCCAGAATCCTATTATTGAATTTTTCTTTGATTTCTCACATAATACTAAATAATCATCTTTTGATATTCTTTCATTGCAATCATCAATATCAAACATTATTTTTCCATTATAATTATGCCCTATATATCTACTTAGTTGCATCTGTTCGCTGTTATTCCAGTCATATGATACTTTTGCTGTTGCACTGAAAGCAAATATCGTGCTTAATATAAGGAATATTGTAGTAAATAATGTAGCTCTTTTTTTGAAATATTCAATATTGTATAATAATCCAAATATCAAGAACATTATTGCAAAGAATATGAATATAGTCCATGAAAAAGTTTCCTGTCCTATTCCATATAATGAATGCAGAGCATAATTCATTCCTCCGAATAATGTTAATGATTGGTTATTAAAGGGTAATAATGGTGCTATGATTAATTGTGTTCCTATTAATAATATTGCACTGAATATTAGGCTTATTTTTAAGAAAAGTTTTTTGCTTATATCAAGTTTTTTATATGCTATGAATCCGTTTAATAATATTAATAATATCGCAGGATCAAGATATCTTCCTATTGGTCTTCTTGTAAATAATTTGAATGGCGTATCATAAAATATTCTTAAAGATGCTGATTCATTTGCTCCGCATATTATCAAAAATAAGATTATTATTGAGGATATAAAAAGTAAAAGTTTATAGTTTTGGTCCTCTATTTTATAGCTTAATGCATAATATATTGGAAATATAACTCCTGTTGATAATATGAGATAAGCGAAATAAATGATAAACCAGTTTATGAATGGTAATAATATTGTTCCGCTGCTTGTTACATCTGTGATTACAGTGCTGTATTGTCCTAATAATCCTTTTATTGTGAAACCATAATTAATACCATTTCTGATAAACCATGGAAGTATTATTATCAATGATGATATATAGTGTATTATTACATTTTTGATCATTGATTTTTTCCTGAAGAATAGATATGTAATGAAGAATGTTGGTACTATGAATCCTGAGATTATTCTTGTCAAAAAAAGCAATCCTAGGAAAACGCCGCTTATAATACTATTTTTTTTGTTCTCTTTTGTGAATGATTCATAAAGGAAATAGATGTATAATACAAATAATGGGTAGAATAGGTTTTCTGCCATTAAGTAAAAATTCGTATTGAACATTATTGGTGTTATCATTAATATTGATGTTATTATTATAGAATCTTTTTTCTCTAGGAATTTTCTTGCAAGGAAATATATTGGTATTGCTGTAAAGCTTAAGATTAGTATATTTAATAATTTCATGAAGAAATATACAATGTTCATGTTATGGAATACATAAGTTAAGGATAAGACCATAGGATATAATGGCATTGGTGTATTCACAAGGATATTATGTACTGAATATTCCTGGTTATGATATATAGACCATCCAAGTTTTGCATATCCGTATTCATCACCAAATATGCTTGGACTCGCTATGAATAATGAAAGTAATAACTTTATTATTACAAGTATTGCATATAATATTAAGACTTTTTTTAATTCCTTATCCATAGGATTTTAATTATATAAAGGATTAAAATACTTTCTATATTGGTTTTGTGAGTTCTATATTAGGATAATCTGTTCTTGTATAATAATTATAATCCTCTTCTGTTATTTTGATATCATCCGGATAATTGACTTTCCATATTTTTATAGGACCTATTAATCTTCCGTTGTAGAATGATAATGGTATCATGTTTGAATCATCATATACTAAGCTGAAATATTTTGATTGTTGGTTTAAGATGTATAATCTTGCGAATAGACTGTTTCCTGTTTTTTTAGTTAATACAATTCCTGCACCTATTTGATTTACAGTATTATCACTATTTATTACAGGTATTATTCTTATGCATGAATCTAGTTTATAATCCTGGAATTCATAATATTTATCTAATAAGTATACACATCTTATAGGCAGATCATATCTCTGTCCCTGATATCCTAATACTGCAGTTGGCTGGTTTACTCCCTCTATTGACTTTCCATCTTGTGAGATTTTTACTGGTATCATCATTGCAGCTATTCCTGATGCCCCTGCTGGAAGTACTTTTCCATCTATGATTAAGTCTTCATCAAGTGCCTGTCCGCCTGTATATGTTAATAATGTATAATTTCTTCTTTCCTCTGTAAGTTGTTCATTTAAAAAGAAAGTACTGATATATGAATATCTATCTTTGTTCTCATCACTTCCTATTGATGAATAAGCAGGATATTTTCCTATATCATCTGATATTGCAAGGAAATAACTTACATTATGTGTTTTAAGGAATTTCAGTGATTCATCATCTCTCTGTGCTGTAAGTACATATCTTGCTGTTAGGTAATTCCACCATCCGAAGAAATTTCCTCCATCTGTTACTGTTGCTCTCTGGAATCCTTCCTGTACCCAGTATCCGTAATCCCACCAATGTATGAATCCTGCATCTTTTGGTGTATTTTCTCTTGCCCATTTTCCTGCATGTTGCCATTGCTGATTATATCCTGGACCGCTATACATTGACTGTCCTAAGCTTCTGTCATAATTAGCAGATACTATTCCAGGTATAAATGAGAAAGGACTGAATAATATTAATAATAATATGACTACTGCAGCGATTTTATAATAATTCTCCTCCCTATTCCAGAAGAAATCAAATATCGCAACTATTAATACAGCAACTAATATTGATGTTATTGTTGAGAACTCAAATAAGAATCTTATTGCAGATGTTGCAGGGAATATAAATACAATAAACCATACTATTACATAAGTATAATTCTTATCAATTTTTGAGATATTATCAAAGTCATTATGTTTTTTATAATACATTGTTAGATATCCGATAGTTACAAATAAGAAGAAAAATAACAATGACCCAAAGAATAGGAACTTTGCTATTGTACTCTCACCATTTAAAAAAGAACTTGCTGAAAATCTTGAGAATATATAAGAGAATATGAATACAGCATATGCTATTGTTAATATTTTTGCTGATTTTAATGATTTGACTGCATAATAAAATACGATTATTGAACCTATTATGAATGCATATACAAACCATGTTCCATAAGCACTAAACCAGTCAGTCACATATGGTGTTTTGTTTTCTGCTACTGTTTGTACCCATCTTGTCACTGAAAATGATTTGAATAATGTCTGGCTTAATTCTGAAAATTTTGCTATTATGAATTTAGGACCTGCAATTATTAATGACAATATTAGTCCTATTACTAATGATATTATGAAACTTGTAATTCCTTCTGGAGTTTTTGATAAGATATTATGATATTTATCTCTATATTTTTTTAAGTAATCCCTCTTGAAAAGGAAATGATTTATTGTAGCCACTAATAATGCCATATAAGCTGTTCCTGTACTTACTGAAAAGAATAATACAAATAATGCAACTCTTGATTTTGCTTCAAGTATTATGCTTGATATTATTAGCCATGATAAAAATGAATAATAATCATGTCTTGTGAACTTGTTAAGGAATAACTCTATTATGCTGAATATTCCTATTACAACAAATATGAAGCTTGATGATCCTGCTGTAAATAATGCTAATCCTGTTGTTATTCCTGCTATAGCGCCAAAGATTATATTATATTTTATCTTTTTTGACTGCCATGCTACAACATAGAAATAGAATGTCATGAATATGAGCATCATTCCTAGGATATCATGATCTGAACTTCCTGCCATGCTTCTGAACAAGAATGCTGGTATTACATTTAATATCACAGCAGCAACTAATCCAACTCTGTAATTGAATAATCTTCTTAATAATAAAAATAGGAATACTGTTAATATTGCCATTGCTAGCACTGGATAGATATTATTTGCATATTCAAGTGTTATAGTATTAATGAATAGATGTAAGAATTTATAGAGGTAAGCCACAAAATATGATGTGAAGATTCCAAGATTTGATATATCTGAGCCAAATGGATAACTTCTTAGGATATCTTTTGCATATAATGTTCCATGTTCTGCAATTTCTCTTGCATATCTTAAGAAGATTGTTGAATCTAATTCTAATGAGATGTATTTTCCTGTTGTTACATCTTTTAATAATTCGAGATTTCTTGACCTTACATAGACACCTATATAGACTATTATTGCTAATAAAAGATATTGTAAATAGTTAATATTTTTTTTCAGGAAATCCACTATATCTTCTTTCCTTTTAATTAAAACATTATTTTCCATTCTTAGAATATTAAAGGCGTAACATAAACCTCTATTATTGCTCCTATGAATAATAATCCCAAAGCTATAACTATTAGGATTGATACATCTGTCAAAATTCTCTTATATTTAAGCATTCTGTAATTGCTATTGACTAATGCCATGGATATTATTCCTCCAGCAATTGCTCCTATGAAATATGCTCCTATCTCAAAGATTCCATGTATCATGTATCTCATTATTCCTGCTACAAATAGATTTAGGTATATTGCTGATCTTGTCAATCCTACATACTGTGCATAATCTGCTAATGAATTCCTGAAATATGTTCCTATTGCTGCGCTTATGACTGAGGCATTCCATGCTAATATGAATATTGCTCCAGCTCCGAAGAAAAATGCAAATATTAAGCAGAATATTAATACACGTATATTATTTCCAAGTATTGAGAAAAATGTATCAATGTTTACTGCATTTCCAGATACTACATTGCTGTTTATGTTCTCTATTGTCTTTATCTGTGAATTAAATAATTGTGCAACTATATGGTCTGGCAATAATAAATAAAATAGTGAATATCCAACTACAAACCCTAAAAATAGATATATCAGGAATTTCACTGCTTTCATATGTTCTTTCAATACCCATAATTCTTTTCTGTAACTCATATCTTCCTCTTCCTCATCTTTCAATGTGAAATACATAAGGGGCATTACCATTACTACTGTTAAGAAAACCATTACTAAGCTAGCTTCATTCTTGAATACCCATAAGCTGAACAATACTGATATTATAGAGAATCCTAATCCTATGAAAAATAGTTTTTGTGGATATTTTTTTGCTTTTAACGGCGTTATCAGATCTTCAAAAACCATAATCTTCCATTCAGTTGTTCATTTATATATGTTTCCATGAAGATTAATATATTTATCACAAAACTTATATATTATCTAATTTTAATTTGTTTAAGGTGATATGATGTTAGTTGTTGGTTGTTCTAATTCAAGGGATTTGGCTAAGAATATTTCTAAGAATTTAAAATGCGATTATTCTGATTTGACTGTTAAGAACTTTCCTGATGGTGAATTATATCTAAAATTCGAAACTGAATTAAAAAATCAGGATGTTGTTCTTGTCCAGTCTTTGCATCCTTCTGATGAAGCTCTTCTAGAATTGATTTTTGCTGTTCATACAGCTAAAGACTTGGGAGCTAAGAAAGTTAGGGTTGTTATTCCTTATTTAGCTTATATTAGGCAGGATAAAAGATTCAATCCTGGTGAATGCGTTTCAAGTAAGATTGTTGGTTCTCTTCTAAATGTTGCTGATGAGATTATTACTGTTGATCCACATCTTCACAGGTTTAAATCTTTGAATGAAGTTTTCAAATGTAAAGCTATTAAATTATCTGCTAATGATTTAATCCAGGATTATATTTCCAAGAACTTCAAGGATCCTGTCATTATTGGTCCTGATGCTGAAAGTTATCAGTGGGCTCAGAGTATTGCTAAAAAAATTAAAGCATCAGCTGCTATTCTTGAAAAAGAGAGAGTTAATTCTTATGAAGTTCACGTTAAGTTAAACTCTGAAGTTAATGTAAGAGATAAGCAATTGATTATTATTGATGATATTATATCTACTGGAAAAACAATTTTAGAAGCTATCAAGGTTGTTAAAAAGTTAAAGCCTAAATCTATCACTGTAATATCTATTCATGGTATCTTTGCTGATAAGTCTACTTTAGATTTCATTAGGGAATATTCAACATCTATTATCACTACTAATACAATTAAGAATCCCTATTCTAAGATTGACGTCTCTAAATTAATTTCTGATAGTTTGAAATAAGATAACTACAATTCTACCAAAATCCTTATAAACAAAAGACTATTCAATTAATTTATGAGTGCAGAAATACTTGCTAAATTAAAAGAGTTGAAAAACGTTGCTTCTGAGACAGAATATCAATTAGACAAATCAGGTGTTAGTATTACAAATATTCAGAAAGAACAGTTATTCAATCATAATATTAAGAATTTAATCAATGCTATTGAAGGATTATTAAGGAATGAACCTGCAGAAAGACATTATTTAAGGTTACAGAAAGAATTCCCTGATTCTTATAATAACATCAAGAAATTAAAAGAGACCCCTCAGGGAAGAGTAACTCCTAATCTTGATAAGATTAAAGATATAATATCATTTTTCGAAGGCAAATATAGGGGAATATAATTCTTTTCACAATAAACATTATAAATAGTATTATTTTTCTTTGCTGAATGTTGCTTAAAGTTTTAGCTCTTGCAGATTTCATTGCTGTATTCTCTCTTGTATTAGTGAACTATCTGCCTCATAATCTTGTTATCATCATGGGCATTTATTTAATTCTTAAAGGATTATTCTTCACTCTGATTGGCGGTAATTTTATTAGCATGCTTGATTTTGCTTGCGGTATTTATCATGTCTTAGCTGTTTTTGGTTTTAGTTACTGGCTTATCACAACTATAGTAGCTGTTTATGTGTTACAGAAATCTTTTGTCAGTTTTATGAGTTAGGTTAACATATTCCAAATAAACATATTAAAATATTTAAAAAGTTAAGTTTTGTCATGAATATATTGAAATAGTTATCTCTTAATAAGATATTATGGCAGATTTCAAGAAATTTCTAGCAGATAATAAGCCAATTATTTGGGAAGAGATAAAAAAATACCTTCCTACTAATGGTTTTAATAATTTTACAGATGTTGTTAGTGAATATCCAAGAAGGCAGGGAAAATATGGTAGGGGTGGCCTTATCTTATTATCATGCGAAGCATTTAGCGGGGATTATACTAAAGCTGTAAGAACAGCAGCAGCTATGCAGTTATCAGAAGATTGGCTTTTAATTCACGATGATATAATGGATGATTCAGAAGAGAGAAGAGGAAAACCAGCTCTTCATAGATTGCATGGGAATGAAATTGCTCTGAATGCTGGTGATTATCTTAATCTTCTTATGTGGAAAGTATTATTGGATAATAAAAAAGTTTTAGGAAATGAACTATCATTTAGAGTAATGGATGAGTTTGCAAGATTTTTAGACATAACATTAAGAGGGCAGCATAATGAATCTTTTGTTATTAATACTCTTAGTTTTGATGAACTTACAGATAAGATATTTGAAGATATAGCCTACGGAAAGTCAGCAGAGTACACTATAGCAGGTCCTTTAAGACTTGGAGCTATGATTGCTGGAGAGAGTGAAGACACATTATCTCATCTATCAGATGTTGGTATTCCTTTAGGCATTGGTTTCCAGATCAGGGATGATTTATTGAATATAACAGGCAATGGTTCTGTTTATGGTAAAGAGATTGGCGGAGATATTTATGAGGGTAAAAGGACATTGTTGCTTATTCATTTGATTAATAATACTATTGACGAAGAACATGAAAAAGTCATTGATATAATGAAAAAGTCTAGGAAAGATAAGACAGTTGAAGAAGTTAATTATATTATTGATCTGATGAAAGAAAAAGGTTCTGTAACTTATGCAGAAAAAAGAGCTCAGATTTACGCTGATGAAGCAAGAAGTAAATTCAATAGATATTTCCCTAATATCAAAAATAAAGAGATATTTGAAGCAGCCATTGATTTTTTTACTATGAAAAGGGATTTATAGAACTATCAGATTATTTTTTTCAACAATCTCAACTTCTTTTATTTCATATATTCCTGTATTTTCACTATACATTTTCTTTTCTGCTTTTACTATTTTTATTTTTTTCTTGAACATTGGACAGTCTAATACAAAACTTTCTGCCTCTCCACCCTCAAAGGATATATTTATTCCGTATTTTTTATTTAGTTTTACTAGTTCATCTACATCTTCTAATGTTAATTTTCTTCCTAGCCAGTTCTCACCTAAACCTTCAGCCGCTATACTGCTAACTATTATTTCAAATCCTTCATTCAATAATTCTCTGAATTCAGTTTCCTGTTTTTTATGCCATAATGGGGCAAAGACTTTTAATCCTAGTTCATCACAGATTTTTTCTATCCTGTCTCTCTGATAAGTTGAGAATAATGCTCCTGATACTATACCTCCGATTTTGTATTCATCTTTGGCTCTTGTTAAAGCAAGTCTTAAATCTCTTAATTCATTCTCTTTCTCTCCCTCTGTCTCTTGCAATATTATTGGTATTCCCATTGCTTCAGCTTGTTCTTTTACATATTTTATATTTGGTGTATGGAACATGTATGAATCCTTATTTTTACTTATCATTGATATTAGACATTCTATTGAATAATTCTGCTTCTTCATTATTAACATTGCATAGCAGCTGTCTTTTCCTGAACTGAATAATGCTCCTAGTTTTAGATTTGATATATTATAATACTGTCTTAGATAATCAGATTTATTTTTATGATCCTTTGATAGTTTATCTATTGCTTTTAAGAAATTGCTTCCGTATTGTGCTGCTACTTTTTTCCTGTAAGCTATTTTTTTATTCAATCCCATCTCATTTGCTATATCTCTTAATATTGCTTTATCATATTCTTTTGTCAGTTTATATTCTTCATTTATATTTAGTGCATAATCAACTAATGATTTATCTAAATATGGTACTCTTAATTCAACACTGTTGTACATTGTTATTACATCATCTCTATACAAGTCTTTTTCATAGATATGCATTAATCCTGATAAGCATTCTTTATTTAAATTTCCTGAATCTTTATATCTGTGGTATCCTCCAAATAACTGGTCGCTTCCTGATCCAGATAATATTACTTTTACTCCATCCTCTCTTGCTTTTTTTGTCGCAAAATAAAATGGAAATGCCACACTTACTTTTGTCACATCTGTAGATTCTATTAAAGGAACTATTATTGGTAATGAGTTCTTTACATCTTCTAAATTTACTTTTACAATCTCTAATTCTAATCCTAGTTCTTCTGCTAATTCTTTTGCATATTCTAGATCTTTAGCTTCCTGCAAAGTTTTATCTTCCATTACAGCAATATAACATTTGAAATCGACTTCTAATTCTTTTAATATTATTGCTATGAAACTTGAATCTACACCTCCTGATAATAGTAATCCAAATTTTACATCAGGTATTCTTTTTGATATTGCATTTATCAGTAATCCTTTCACTCTCTCTTTTATTTTTTCATATTCATCTTTATTCTCTCTTAATTTAAAGAATTCTCTTTGTATTCTTTCTATCTTGTCTTGTTTTATACTATATTTTATTATTGTTCTTGGATTTAGTTCTTCTATGTCTGTATATCCTATTTTTTCTAATGCTTTTCTTTCTGATGCAAGTACAAAACCTTTATTTTTTGAGTACCATAATGGCTTTACACCGAATATATCTCTAAATAAATAAACATCATCATTTATCCAATAAACACATGCGTAATCCCCATCTAATTCTTCTATTTTTTTTATTCCATACTTATCTATTAATCTTAATATTAGTTCAGAATCATTTTCGCATTCTATTTCATATTGTTCAGCTAGTTCTTTCCAATTATATATTTCAGAATTTGCAGCTATTATTCCTTTTCCTTTTATTGGTTGTATTACATTATTTACAACTGCGTGCAGACAATGTCCTATGAAATTCTCTCCTATTACATCTGCAAGACATTCCTCATCATACAATTGAAGAGATTCAAGACTATAAACTTCTTCTCCATCAGTAAAGGCTTTACCATCCCTTCCCCTATAATCTATAGATTTTAATCCACTAACTGCTAGTTGCGCTGCATTGATATTATTGAATATTCCTATTATCCCGCACATAGATTTCAATACACACAAAACATTTATAAATCATACATCGGATATTTACTATATGGCTAAAGATCAAATTAAGAGGTATTCTATTCTTTTTAGTCTTATTATAGTATTATACATTACCTATCTTATTGTAAAGCCCTTCATTCCAGCTTTGGTTTGTGGTTTTATTTTTGCTTATTTATTCTATCCTATATATAAAAGATTAAACAAATCAATACCATATAAGACTTTCAATGCTGTGATGATTGTTATACTGATTATATTAATTATTATTGTTCCTTTGGCATTGATTGCTGGAAATATTGCAATAGAGACTTTTAACCTTTATAATTCTGGGATAATTAACTCAGATTCTATAAATTCTTATATTGGAACTAATGATTTCATTACTAATAATTATGCTAAATTAGTTGCTGAGACTTCTGCTATTGCATCTAATTTTATAAGATCAATACCATCAAAACTTATTGATTTCCTAATAATAATATATACAACTTTTACATTGTTATTATATGGTGATAGTATAGTTAAGAAGATTAGAAGTTTCCTTCCTGTTAAGGATAAGGATGCTCTTCTGAATCATGTTGGTGATACAACTTTCGCTATTGTCTATGGATTGTTTGTTACTGCAGCGATTATGTTTATTATATCTTTGATTACTTTCAAGATTATTGGTGTCAAGCCTGCTTTTTTCCTTTCTATATTGATAGGTATTCTTGCTCTTATTCCATTGCTAGGATCATCAGTTGTTCTAATCCCTCTTGGTATTATTCATTATTTAAGAGGAAATATATTTACAGTAGGAGGTATTATAATTCTTGGAGTTATATTAGTTCTTATTGAAAATCTTGTTAAAGCTAAGATTATTGGCGATAAAGCTAAACTGCACCCATTAGTTGTTATTGTCGGTATTTTTGGAGGGATTAAATTATTTGGTTTCATAGGTTTTATTGCTGGTCCTGTCTTGCTCTCTGCTTTGATAATTATTATTAAAGAATATTATCCGGAGCTTGAAAATGAAGCTTAAGGCTAAAATATTAAATATTGCTACCAAAGGACCTTATATTGCTATTTTAAATAAGATTACTGCAGCTAAATTAAATATTGAACCTCTTGACAGGATCAAGATCAGGGATGGTTCTAAAAAAGAATTGGTTGTTGCTGTTGATTTTTCTTATGGTAAAAAAGAAATAGCAGAGAACGAGATTGGATTATTTTTAGATGTCTCTGATATTCTTGGTATTAAAGATAATGAATTAGTTAATACCTCTATTATGCCTAAACCTGAATCTTTAGAATTAATAAAAAAGAAACTTGATGGTCATGAATTATCTAAAGATGAGATGGATAAGATAATTAAGGATATTGTTAATAATGAACTTACAGAGATTGAAGCAACTTATTTTGTATCAGGTTGTTATATTCATAAGTTATCTCTTGATGAAGCTGCTTATCTCACTGAAGCTATTCTGAATAATGGCGGAAGATTGCATTTCTCTGGCAAGAAAGTTGTAGATAAACATTGTATTGGAGGAATTCCAGCAAATAGGACTACAATGGTTATTACTCCAATTATTGCTGCTGCAGGTTTTTACATGCCTAAGACTTCCACTAGATCTATTACTTCTCCTGCTGGTACTTCTGATGTCATGGAAGTTCTTGCTCCTGTCTCTCATTCTAAAAATAAGATTATGGACATTGTTAAAAAAACTAATGGTTGTATGGTTTGGGGTGGTACTATGGATCTTGCCTCTGCTGATGATAAATTAATAAAATTAGAACGTCCTTTGAATCTCGATCCTGAAGGCATTATGTTAGCCTCTATTCTAGCTAAGAAAGCATCTGCTGGTGCATCTCATATTGTGATTGATATTCCTGTTGGTGCTGAAGCTAAGATTAAAGATATTAAAAAAGCTAAGGATCTTGCTAGAAAGTTTATTGTTCTTGGTAGAAGATTGAATATGAATATCAAAGTTCTTTTAACTGATGGTTCTCAGCCTGTTGGTAATGGTGTTGGTCCTGCATTAGAAGCTCGTGATGTTTTATCAGTATTAGAAGGTCATGGTCCAGGTGATTTAAGAGATAAATCTTTGTATATGGCTTCTATGATTTTAGATATGGTTGGTGTTCCTAATCCATCTAATAAAGCTAAGAATATTTTAGATTCAGGATTAGCTTTGCATAAGATGAAAGAGATTATTAAAGCTCAAGGAGGTAATCCTAAAATAACTTCTTCAGACATTAAGTTGGGTTTTTACACTTACACTTTTAATTCTAGTAAGTCAGGTAAAGTCTCTTACTTGAGTAATAATTTAGTTAACAAGATTGCTAAAGCAGCTGGAGCTCCTTTTGACAAAGGTTCTGGTATTTACTTACATAAGAAATTGAATGAGAATGTATCTGTTGGAGATCCTCTTCTTACTATCTACGCTGATAATATCAAGAAATTGGAATATGCTAAAAGTTTTAATTTATCTAAAGTCTATGCTTTTGGTTCTAGGGAAAGGGTTTCTCTTAGTATTAAGAATTAGATTTTCAATTGTTTTATATCAAAGAGTATTCTTTTCATTGAATCTTTTATAAGTATTAAAACCGCAAATAATAAAAATGTTAATGTCAATGAGACTATAGTAACAATTGATAATTGGATATTATTTTTTATATCTATTTGTTTTGTAATAAATGCAATAATTAATCCGATTATATAAGTGAAAAGTATAACTATTGTAGTATTAAGATATTGTAAGTTTTTATTGTATTCTAGGTCTAGCAAATTCTTTTTTATTTTATCAGAGTTCATATTAATCACCAAATGCTATTGCTATTAATACAAGACCTGCAACTACTAATACTGTAGAGAATGCTGCAATATAATATGATGCTTTCAGGAATGATGGTATCATAAACATTATTCCAGCAACAGTAGAAAACACACCTGCTAATAACAATAAAATCTTCTTTTTTGTAACCATAGATTTATAGCCTGTTTATAATTTATAAGTCTTATGCAGTATTTTCTGTAAGATTTTCAAAATTAATTCAATATTTTATAGAATACATCAAATATCTCTTCATTTGTTCCTACACTATAGAAATCAGCTCCGACTTCTGTACATATATTTACTATATCATTATTATGTTTTTCTAATTTCTCATAATATTTTTTTCTTAAGTATGGATCTATGAATGTTTTCATCCTTGCATCTGATTCTAGATCTATTAAATTATAATCTCCTTCTATATCCATATTTTTTTCTATTCCATCTAATACCTGTATTAATTTTATCTTATTTTTCTTGTATCTATATAATACATTTCTTAATTGTTCTAGGTCATAGAAGAAATCTGATATTATTATGACTAATGATCTTGAATTTATCAATGATTGATATTTTACTAGTGAACTCTCAAAATTTGTTAAACCTGTTGGTTTTTTTGTATTCAGATATTCTAATATTCTTCCTAGTTGTCTTCCTCCCTTTTTTGGCCTGAATATATCTAGTTTATCATCAAATGTGCTTAATACAAATTTTTCATTATTTCCTAATGCTATATATGCAAATCCTAATCCTATCATTGATGCATATTCATATTTCTTTATTTTAGTCCCAAAATCCATACTTGCTGAATAATCTAATATTATATGTACAGTTAAGTTTCTATCCTCTTCATATCTTTTTACATATAGTTTTTCAGTTTTTGCATATAATCTCCAGTCTATATGTTTAAAATCATCTCCTTGTGAATAATTCGCATAATCACTAAATATTAATCCTGATCCTGTGAATTCTGATCTTCTCTCACCTGTAAAACTAGAAGTTACTCTTTTTTTTATTACTAAATTGAACTTATCTAATTGTCTTAGGAAATCAGTTTTTATCATATAGATATTTTGTTTTTTTTATTTAATAAAGTTAACTAAATATTGAACTGTAAAGTAAACGTCATGAAACAACTTCAGGTTTATTTACTTTACAATTAGCCTTAATCCATTCAATATCTAATTTAGATAAATCTCTCTCAACACTATAATTAAATATCATATACTGACGAGTATTGACATTACAATTAGTACAAGGCATCTGATTATCATACCATTCATCTGGGCAAATTCTTAATTTTTCTTTTTCAGAGGGCATTTTACAACTTATTAAAAAAAGTATAATCAAAATTTCAAAAATGATTATTCTTCTCATTATCTTCCCAGTCTCGTTTTAAATAATAATTTCATTTCTTCAACAGTTTAAGTATTATATCATCTTCTGTCATGTTCTGTCTTTCAGCTTCAAAACTTGGTATTATTCTATGTCTTAATACTGGTAACGCCATTGCATTTACATCTTCTTTGCTTACATATTTTCTTCCGCTCATTAATGCTTTTGCTTTTGCAGCCATTATTAGTGCTATGCTTGCTCTTGGACTTGCTCCGTATTCTATCCACTCTTTCTTGTTTCTTGTACTTACAACTAGTTCTACTGCATATTTTTTTATATCATTTGCTATTGGCATCTGTTTTACCATTGATTGTAAATGTAATAAGTCATTTTTATCAAATATTTTCTTTAATTTTATCTCTTCAGCTATCTCTTCAGAATATTTTCCTGCTATTTCTATTTCTTCTTCTAATTTTGGATATCCTACTTTTATTTTAAATAAAAACCTATCAACTTGTGCCTCACTTAATACAAATGTTCCTTCTTGTTCTATTGGATTTGCAGTTGCTAATACAAAGAATGGTTCTTCTAATTTATATGTGGAATTTCCTATTGTTACTTGTTTTTCCTGCATTGCTTCTAATATTGCTGAATGTGTTTTAGGTGTTGCCCTGTTTACTTCATCTACTAGTACTACATTTGCAAATATTGGTCCTGGCTGGAATTTGAATTCTTTTTTTCCTTTGCTTTCATCAATTATGTAAGTTCCTGTTATATCACTTGGTAATAGATCAGGTGTTCCCTGTATTCTGCTGAATCTTAAATCTAATATGTTAGAAACTGTTTTTACTAGTAATGTTTTTGCTAATCCAGGATATCCTTCTAGTAATGCGTGTCCGTTGCATAATACAGCTATCTGTATCTGTTCTATTACATCCTCTTGTCCAATTACTACTTTTGCTACTTCTGTAGTTACTAGTTTGAATCTTTTATGTATTTCTTCAACACTTACCATGTATTTTCACCTGTTTATCTTTTCAAAATAATCTTTGACTACTTGCTGGTTTTGTTTTGCTACTTTTTCATTATAGCTTACGTCATAACTTGTATATATCTCTTTTGGAAAATCTGGTGGTGTAAAACTTTCACTCTGCACCTGTCCTATATTTGATGGATCTGTCTCACTTAATAATGGATTTATTGTTAATTGTAGATTATCTTTTTTAAATTTTGCTAATGAATTATTTCCTAATATCTCACTTAGATTTCCTTCAGTCACACTTATATTTATAGATATTGCCTCTTGTGTGTTTGCTCTTCTTGTTCCTATCTCTTTTATAGGTTCTATTATTGCATGTTGTATCTCTCCTGTGAAATCTACATTTATGTAAGCTAAGAATAATATAAGGAATGATAACCCTCCAAGTATTAAAACTCTCAGTATTAGACTTTTATTATCTATGAAGTTTGATGTTTTCACATCTCTCATTTTTTTTACCACATCATCTTTCAATTCATCTATTATAGGATTTGTCTTGTTTACATTATCAGCTACTGTTCTTAATTGTTCATTTAATGATGGAGTTTTTTGTTCAACTTCAAAATATTTATTCTGAGAATGTTTTTTAATGAGTGCATAAGCAAAATATACTAAAGAGATTATTAATGGATATAAAAATCCTATTCCTGAGAAATTTGATATCAATAACAATACAAGGAACAATATAAGAGAATTCAATAGGGAATTTCCTATATCTAATAATAGGAAAAAGTTTTTTATCTCACCTAATGCTTTTTCAACAATCTGCATTTCCAGCCCTCAAGCAACTTACCTCTTTCTTCAAGTCAGCTATATCTTCCTCAAGATTATCTATCTTATCATTTCTACTCTTAAGATCATTTTTTGCAGTATCTAATTCTATTAATGTATCATCTAATTTCTTTCTTGTACTCTGTAAATCTTTTTTAAGATCACTATTCTCTTCATCAAGCGCATTTTTTTTCTTTTCTACATCTGTGTATTGTCCTTGTAGTTTTTTCTCTCTTAGTGCTTTTAATGTTAAATCTTCTTGAGTTTTATTAAGTAAGTTCTCTGTTCCTGATAATTGCTGGAATGTACTATTTAATTCATTCAGTTTTTCATTATATCTACTGTTTATGTCTTTGTAATTTCTCTGGTATACAAATGTGAGTAATACTGTTATTGTAGCTATCATTACTATTAGTATGAAAAGTTTCGCATTTGCATTTTCTTGTATGAATCCCATAGTTCCTCTATTGATTTTTATATATTTTAAGTCTTCTGTATATTATTTCAGCAGTATATAGAAGCAATGCTATTAATATTAGTATCCAGCTATAGCTGCTTTTTGTGACTATTTGTCTTTTAGATTTTGTTTTTATAAACTCTGCTATCTGTTCAGCATCTGTATCCTTGAATATTTTTCCGTTTGTTGCAGTTATTATGTTCTGGAAATCATCATTATTGCCTATTTTTTCATATTCTGCAGGGTAGTTTATTGCAAACACTGCTCCTTGTAATGTATTGAATCCAATATTATCAACTTTTGCATTTGCCATATAGATATCTTCATCTACTTTATAGAATGTATATTTATCTGATGTAGGTTGCTGTTTTGATTTTATTAATATATCAATGTCCTCATTTATCCTTCCATCATTTATCTCTACAAAATTTTCATTTTTTCTTTCAGGATCTCCTATTATCCAGTTTATTGTTCTTGTAAATAATAATGAGTTCTGTTTGTTTAATAATTCAAATCCGTATGTTCCATAATCTGTTGTTAGTGCAGCAACTCTTCCAAGACCATATCTTCCTGCAGTCAATACTGGATCTCCTATATCTGTTGTTATAAGTAATCTCGAACTTGTTTTCTGAACTACTTGGTTGAATCCATATATTGTAGCTGTTAATTTTAATCCATCTGTTATGAAATGATTTTTATTGAAGATATATAATGGGAATATTTTCTTGTTCCCTGAGCTCTCCTCATTTCCGAATAATAATTTTATTCCCTGGTCCTCTTCAGGTTCAAAGTATACACCGCCAGTTGTATCTGCTGCATATTTCATTAATTGTTTGTAAGTATCATCTCCTACACCTATAGAATATATCCTTATTCCCTTGGTTGCAGCTAGTTTAAATGCATTTTTGCTCTCCTCTTCATGTTGTGTCTTTCCATCTGAGATGAATATTATATTCTTGCTTCCTCCTCTGTTCTGGAGCATCTCTACTGCTTTCAATATTCCCTCTTCTATGTATGTATTTCCACCGTATGTTAATTTAGCAATATTATCTTCCAGATTTTTCTCTTGTGATAATAAGCCTATATCCTGTATTGTATATGACTTGTCATTGAAAGCAACAGCACCAACATAAGTTGTTAGGCTTAGGTCTTTTATCATATTTATTGCTATTGTCTTCTCTACATCTGTTTTTATTGAGTTTCCAAAATAATGTCCTGTGCTTCCTGATATGTCTATGACAAATACTACACTTGTCTCTCCTTTTTTTCTTCCCGCTTTTGCGATATACACAGGTAATAGTTGTTCAAATCTTGATCCTTTATAATTTCCAGTATCATATGATTTATCTCCACCTATTACTAGCATTCCGTTTCCTTCTGCTATATAACTTCCAAGGATATTTGTTTTATCATTTAATGTTGAAGCATCTTTATTATCTATTATTATAGCGCTATAGTCATTTATTTTTTCATCTATACCTGTTATTATATTCAATTCATATAATGGGTCAAGTAATGTTATCAGATCTTTATTTCCGCCATATATTCCAAGTTTTGGTTTGGGTACTACTTTTACGGTTTTATAATAGATATTATTCTGTATGAAGTGATCATCCTGTATTATTTTTGCAGTTATCCTATGATATCCATTTTCAAATGATTGTGTGAATTTTATCTCATCCTCATCTGTTGTTTTATCAATTATTTTTCTTCCGTCAACTTCTACTAGGACATATACTTTTCTTTTTTCTGTCTGTTGTATTTTTACTATAAATACATTTTCAGCTTTAGAGACTGTCTTCTCACTTCCTATTATTCTTAATGAAGCATCATAATATTTTGGTTTTAGTTCAAGTGCACTTATTGTTGAATTATAGTTTATTGCTGCTAGTGCTACATCTCCAAGATCAGCACCTTTATTGTTATTCCCATCACTAAAGAATAATATATTATCATTTTTCCTTAAATTAGCTAATATACTGTCACCAAGGTTTGTCTCCTCACCTGTAGCTATATACTCTATCTCCGTAGGTATTCTTTTTTCAAGCTCTTCTTTTAATTTCAATACATTATTTGTTTCATATAACTGCATTGATGTTGAATTATCTATGAGTATCTTTACTTTGGGATCTCCCTGGACTAATTTATTATCATCTTTGTATGGCGAGGCTAATGCTATCAATAATAGTATTACTATGATTATCCTGCTTGCAAGTATTATTTTTCTTCTTTTATTAAGGTTTTTCCTATATCCTTTATCATTGCTTAATTGTATTAGGTCTTTATTTATGTAATAGATTAATAATCCTAATAATGGTATTATAAGTAATAAGAAATAAGGTCTCTCTAGGAATGCATAGGCTAATGATGAGAAGCTCATATTTCACCTCTGATTTTTATATAGAAGAACTCAAACATAATTAACAATAGACAGATTATCATTCCATAAAGACTTATTTTATAATCAACATCGCTTTTTATTTTTCCTAAATTTCCTTTTGTATACTCATTTATCTCTTGTGTCTTATAGTTTACATCTGATTCTCTCTCATTTAATAAGTTTACAGCAACTCTCTTGCTTCCTATATTGAAATATCCTGTCTTATCCATTATGAAATTATCATTCCCATATTGTATTACACTTCCTGTCTTTAGATTTATATCATTTAGTTCTGCTCTTCCTACTGAATAATATAATAAGTTTATCCAGAATATAGGATAGTTAGGATTTAATGTGAAGTCACTCTCACTCTCTAATATTCCATAATATAATACTTTTCCATTACTATTTTCATATAATGTTATTATGCTTTTATTATTTACAGAAGCAATATTTAATTCATTATCAATATTTTTTAATTGATAGAACTTTGTCACATCTCCAAGATCAATATCTTTTGTGAATCTTGTTATATAATTTAATGCTATTATCCCACCGTTAGTATTATTTATTACTTGGGGTATTAATCCTTCATAATTTATTTTTTCCATTCCAGGCTGCGCCATCACTATTGCCATCTTTCCTTTTTCTATTTTTGTTTTTATATCTTTGAAAGATCCAGGCAATATTTTATCCTTATTTATCTGGTTTATTATATAGACATCATAATCTTTTTCAGGTATTACTGGAGGAGCTGTTATTTGTAATTCAACATCAGGTATTGAATCTAATGCAGCCTTTACAAATCTTGAATCACCATTTGTGATCAATAATACTTTTATCTTATTTCCAAAAGGCCTTGCTATATATGCAACATTATCTGTTAAAAGGTCATCAGTATTCTCTATCTTTATTTCAGTACCGTTTCCTTGTAAGTTTATGACTAATGATTCTGTATTTCCCGGACCAATCATTAATTCTGTTATTTTTTTATCTATTGAAAGTTTTACATTCTCATTTTTATCATTATAATTTTTTATATAGATGTTTGCAGAATTATCTGTGAGTGCCATGTTTGTTATTCCTATATTATTAGCAATTCCATTTTTTGTATCTATGAAATCTACTTTTATTCCCTTGCTCTCTATGACATTTTTAGCTAATTGTGGATTTATCCCTTTATTATCTACAAAATCACTTAATACAACTATTCGTCCTTTATTCTCTCCAAGTATTTCGCCAGCTAAAGTTATTGCTCCACCTATATCGCTTGTATCATCTGTTGGTTGTAATCTATCTATTGTCCTTATTAATTCAGATCTTCCTGCATTGTTTAATAAAAGCACAGGCGTAGATTTCAGTAATATTAGTGAATTTTTCGCTGTAGCTAACCCCTTTATCTTCTCTTTAGATATATCAAATCTTGTTTTTCCATCATGCATTGTCTTTGAACTTGCGCTTGCATCTATTATGAATACTATATTGTCTGATATTACATCTTTCTTTACTATTAATAGAGGATCAGCAACACTTAATGCTAATAAGAATAGTACAAGCAATTGTATTAAAAATAATATATTCTTCTCAAGATATCTAAATAGGTTGTTCTTGCTTTTTTTATTCTGTTCATTAAAGAAAAACATTAATGATGGCACTTTGAGATTTTGTGGTTTTGGTTTTATTAGATAAGAGATTATGAAGGGTATTAATGTTAAGAAAGAAAGCAATCCTAATAGATTTCCAAACTCTAGATCCATATTATATTATTGTTTCTTCACTTTTTAAAGTTTATTAAAAAAATAAACGCCACGAGCAGGACTTTCATTAATCTTTTATTTTGCTTTGGTCAAGCTTTTCTAAAGATTCATTTTGAACCTGCAGGTCCTTTCAGACACCGGTTAGCTTGATTAATTTATTTAACTTCAAGACCGGCGCTCTACCGAGTTAAGCGATCGTGGCGTAATAAAAATGTATTAATAAATAGTTTATAAATCTTTCAATTATATCATTATAGGTATATTATTCTTTATAATATAATCTTTATTGCATTTATCACATCTTAGAATATTTTTCTTTTTGTTATATTCAACATCATTTTTGCATTTTGGACATGCTAATATCTCAAGTAGTTCTTTCCTTATCATCTAGTAGACTCCTATAAGATAATATCCGAATTTTTCTCCAGCTTTTATTAATGTATCAGCATCTGTTCCTTGTACTATTATACATTCATTCTCGCTATAGACTTTTGTCTCATTTCCTAATCTCATATAAATCACAGCATCTACTGGTGAGACATTCTTGCATGTGATTTTAGGTATTCTTTCATCTATTCTTGTTGTATAAGCATTCTTTAATGGTATCTGATACATACTGTAATCAGCACTTCCTAATATTGCCTCAAAAGGAGCACCAGCAAGTATTACATCATTGTTTGTTTGTACATTTATTTCTATATCTCTTGTAACATAGACATTCCTGACACCCTGAGGTCTATTTATCTTTTCTAATAGATTATCCTCTAGATATACATTTTTTAGGTCTTCAGGTTTATTTCTGAAATGATATATATATTCAACATTGTCTTTTTTTACATGCGCACTATAAAGTGTTACATTACCGATTTTAGAGACATCTATTCTATAATCCCCTTTCTTTCCTTCATAGGTATATCCTTTATCTAATAATTTACCTGAGATTACTGTTATAGTTAAGAATATAAAAAATAAAAGCAATAATACAAGTAGATAATAACCTATTTTCTTTTTCATCTCATTATTCCTGCCTTATTATAATATAATCTTTCTATTAATCTATTTTTTTCAACTTTTTTATACTCTAATACTAGACAATTGTCCTGAATAGAGACTTTATTTTCATCTGCTTGTTTGAAGTATATTGCACTGTTTTTCTCTGTCTTGCAGTCTATTAATGGTAGATCATCGCATCCTTCCTCTTCTGAACACCCAAAGTATACTTGTGGTTTTATAGTTAATAATAATGCTCTTGCTCTTTGTAAGTCTTGGTCTGTCTGTTTGTCTTCTGACGGGTTAAATATTATATAAGTCTTGTCCTTTAATGCATAATTTATATTATTGAAATTTATATCTTCTAGATCTCTTGGATGGTATTGGAATTGTATGTTCTGTCCTCCAATATTGCTTGCCCAATATCCATTGTTTTGTATGAATTTATACCCATTATAATTATCTTCATCTGTCGGGGATGGTACATTCTCTTTCCCTAAAAAACTAAAGCTTACTGCTGATAATATCATTATTCCTAGTATTCCAAATACTACTATCATGCTGAGATTTTTCTTGTTGAAAAAATTCTGTTTATTTTCTTTTTCTTCGCTCATTATGTTTTTAGAATATTTTTTCTTTTTCATGATATTATTTATGACTTATGATTTGTTTATTAATTTTATGTAAGAAT
>JBBSWW010000019.1:0-1239 GCA_038046085.1 Nanobdellota archaeon
TTTGCTGCACTTAGTATGAAATTATAGAATCTTCCTTCACTTCTTACTATCATTGATTTTGCTCCAGTCTTTATGTCTACACCTCTCATTTTGGCTACTTCCTCACTTTTTCCCATTGGTTCATGTTCTATGGAAATATATTCTGCTTTATTTTCATCTAAGAATTCTTTTATCTTCTCAAAGTTTTCTTTCATAAATTAGAGTTCTGATTAGCTTATTTAACCTTTATGTAACTTAAATAATAAAAAGAATTATTTCTTTGCTAGTCTGAATTTCTTACTTAATCCGTAATTCATTCTTTCTATTAAATAATCTTTCATTCCTGTTCTTTCAGCATACTTTTTAGCTTCTAGTTCACTATGGAATGTTTTAGGTCTTGGTTTTCTGTTTCTCTCGATTCCAAGTGTTAAATATCTCTTCTTTCTTGTATGTAATTTTCCTGTCATGTATTTGTGGGTATTGGTAATCTTTTTAAAACTAACGGTATGATTAACGGTAAGGTTTATATATACTGGAAAGGTTATTTCTATTAATGGAAAAGAGGGGTCAGGCTACTGCTTTCATAATACTTGGTATTATAATTTTAGTAGTCATTTTTGGTGTTGTTGCAATTAAGAATGATCTGTTTAAAAATCTCTTCCAGAAGATTACTCAGTCTAGAGAAACTATTCCTTTGCAAGTAAAACCAATTGAAAATTCTTTAAGTTCTTGTATTCATAATATTGGTTCTAGAGCTATACAAGTAGTCTCTTTGCAGGGTGGTTATCTAGACTTGCCTAATGATGTCATGCCCTCTACTGAATTCTCTCCTTTATCTTCATCTTTAGAAATTATTCCTGGTTCTGGTTTTGAAACCTCAGTCTGGTTTAGAGAAAGAGGTAATGGTATTCAGGAATTGAATGTTCCATCTAAATCTAGAGTTGAACAGGAAATTTCTAATTATGTTGACAGGAATTTTGAATCTTGTATCTCTAACTTGACTTATTTTAATAATAATGATTACAAATTATCTTTTGGAGGTTCTCCTATTACAAAAACTTCTATATCTGATAAGAATGTTGATATTGTTGTTGACTTCCCTATTGTTGTTAATATTCAGGATAATGATTTTACTCTTAATGATCATCATACTGTTGTTAATTCAAAGCTTGGTGAATTATATTCTATGTCATCAGAGATGATTGATAATCTTAATACTGGTTATTTTTTAGAGAATCAGACTATTAACATGCTTGTTGC
>JBBSWW010000019.1:1339-12528 GCA_038046085.1 Nanobdellota archaeon
TGGCCTACTCTTGTAGAGATTAATCCTTCTGAAGGTAATGTTTTGAAATCTGATAATATAATAAAGAATTCTGGTGGTGTTGCATCATCTATTGTCTCTTCTTTCTTCTGTATCAATACTTACAGGTTTGTTTACAATATTAAATATCCTGTACTTGTTACAATGCGTTCTAGTGATGGTCTTGTTTTCCAGTTCGCTACTCAAGTTATTGTTGATAAAAATCAGCCTCGTAAGAATCGTATGACAACTTATGATCTTCCTGATTCAGATTCTGAACTATGTAAATATCCTCAGAGAAAAGTAAATGTCATGACTAACACTCTTGATGATAATGGGTTGGTTGTACCTCTTAAATCTGTTAATCTTGCTTTCAAATGTTTCCCAGCTTCATGTCCTTTAGGAATTTCAAGTTCAGGTAATACTCCATCTTTGGATGTTAATATTCCTATGTGCTATAATGGTATTTTTGAAGGTACTAAGGAAGGTTATTTTGTTGGCAAGACTTTGTATTCTCCTAATAATCCTGACTCTCCTGATTCTGTTAATGTTATTTTAGATCCAGTCTATAAGAAAAAAGTTAATGTTTATGTTATTGATAAATCTACAGGTGATGTTCGTGAACCTTATGATTCTGAACAAATTAATTTTGAATTCACAAGTAAATTATCCAAGTTCTCTTCTACTTTGAATTACCCTGATAACAAGGAAGTTGGTTTGATTGCTGGTGATTACATTGTTAATTCTAATATTATAAGGAATAGTACCTGGAAGATTAAATATGATTCTCAGGAGATTGAGAACTGTGTTGATACTCGTGCTTCTGGTATTCTTGGTTTCTTCAGTACAGAAAAAAAATGTTTTAAGACAGAGACTGATCCTGTTGAGTTAGATTATGTTTTGACAGGTGGTGCTAAATTTGAAACTAGTTTCTCAAGAGAGGATTTATCATCAGATGAGTCTCTTAACCTTTACATATTATCATCTCCTATTCCTTCAGATGTTGAGGGTCTTCAGAAGATTCAGATTGAGACAGAGACTAATAATGAACATCCATTATTCAAACTTCCAAATATAGGTGCAGCATGAGATATAAATTTTTTATAACAATGTTCTGTATGTTTTTGATAGTTTCAATTCCTTTTGTATCTGCAGATCTTGCTGGAAATAATTTTGATAATGTAGCACCTTCAGTCCCTTCAAGTTTAAATCCTGATCCTTATTACGGAAGTTCTTTAGGTGGTTATACTTACAATGATCCTTTTGCTTCAGCTGTTCGTAGAGAGACTTCTGGTTATAGTTCAGAAAATAATTTAGGTGAAGCAATTATTGTTAATGTTGCAGATTATGAACCTAAACAGGTGCGTGAATCTTTATTGGATCAGTCAGATGCTCCTGTTTTTGTTTATCTTAAAGGTACAACTCTTGGTACTGTCTTATCTCCATTGACTAAAGATGTCGAATCTAGGGATTTCATTACTGGTATTAATCAGATACCTGCTATAAAGAGTATTGAAGTAAGACCCAATGTTTCATCTCCTGGTTCTAAATATATCAGGTCTGTTCAGTATATTCAGCCTAAGAGGGATAAAGTTTCTTTGAATAATCTTGGTTATCTTGTTATTTATTTAAAAAAATTAGATTCAGCAAATTCAACTCCTAAGGATCATAATATTAAAATTGATTTGGATGCTAAGATTTATCTTGATCTTGAAGATAGTTCATTGTTTGGTGTTACTCAGCAATCTGTTACTGTAAAGCCTTTTGCTGATGAAAAAGAATTCTTGTCTAATAGGGAAGATTACTCTTTCTTTTCTGATAAAGGTTTTATTAGAGCTACATCTATAACTCCTGATTCTGTGACTCTTCAGATATATAATAGGGATCAGACTCCAATTTCTTTTGCTACTAATTCTCAGCAGCCTCAGCCTTTTTCTCAAGGTCTTCAACGTGCTTCTGTTCTTAGATTGACTCCTGGTAAAACTTCTAGTCCTATTTCTTTTGGTTATACTGGAAATCAGTTGCAGGATTTTTTCCAAGTTAGGTTAGATAGTATTGCAGGTCCTCAGGATCGTGCTGAATTTAATTTTGAGATTAATGGTAAGACTATATCTAGAAAAGTTCCTGTTGGTGCTAAATTGAATTCCGGTTCTAACTGGGTTTTGAAATCTGTTTATATAAGGCAGGGAGAGTCTATTGGTGCTAATAATATTGCTACTGTTGCAAAGAAATTCAATCTTGATGCAAGACACCAAAGATCTATCTTAGAGCATCCAACAACTGTTTATTTATTTACTCATACTGTTGATATAGAAAATAAATATACTGATGAGATAAAGTCAATATCTAAGGAAATTATTGGTAATACTGATGGTTCTACTTTTGATTCTGATGGTGTATCTTCTATCTCTAATGATGAAGTTGAAGCTCTTGAATCTGAATACTGTCCTGATGATAGTTCTGATGTTGCATGTCTTGCTGTTCATGGTTTCAAGAAAGTAATAAAAGATTATTCTCAGTTCCCTGAATCTAAGAAATCTATGTCTGAGCTTGCTGATCTTTATTTGAAGAGATTGATACAATGGCCTGACTGTAAAGTCGGAAGCAGTGGTCAAGTTAACACTGAAAGTTGTAGGAAGTATGATATTGATATGGCTAATCTTGCTCACTATTATTATTCAAAGCTTGGTGATAGTGCATCAGCTAAATTCCTTTTCAACTCTTTTGGTGATCGTGTCTATATTCAGGATGAGGCTTTCTCTCTTGATTTAATACAAGTCCAAAAGTTATCTAAAAAAGATCAGGGTCAGACTACTATAAGTATTTCAAATAAAGAAAAATCTGATCTTAAACAAGGTCTTAAAGTTGGTGATGTAGTAATTGATAATGTCAAATATTTTGAAAATTCAAATCAATATAATAAGAATTCTGATGCTAAGGATTGGCAATGGCTTGTTGAAAAGATTTCTCCTAATGCTGTAACAATAAGATTGTATTCAATGCCTACTGAATCTAATAAGAATATTAGGCCTGCTCCTACAGATAAAGTTTCAATGTTGACTTTGAAATTTAATGAAATTATTGAAGTTCCTACATCTATTCAATTTGAAGATCCAGTATCTCATGTAAGGCTTGGTGAATATGATTCTGCAAAAGTACAAGTAACAAAGATTGATACTAACTATGAAGCATATCTTACAGTTATTCCTGGTGCTGGAAGATCTTTTACAACATCTAGTTTCAGTTTCACTGTTCCTGTAGATCCTAGACCTTTTGAATGGACTCCTCAACAATTAGAATCTCATATTAAAGCAACTAAGGATATTATTGCAAGATTAGATAAAATAATAAAAAAGATGGATGATGTTATTAGGACTTGGAAGAAAGTATGTTTGGCAACTTTTGCTTTCCTTACTGTAAAAAGTTCTTTCCTTGAAGGTACTGCTAGGAGTTTAGCTCGTAGACAGGTTTCAGATAGTTTCAAGCAGAGATGTGTTGCTGAAAAGACAGAAGGTAAGACAAATGATCATCCTGATTTCCAGACTATTGACCGTTGTCTTGATTATTATTCTGATAATATAAAAAGTTCAACAGATAAGACTCAAAGATATATTGAAGATGTTCAGTCCACTATCAAAGGAAAGACAGCTGAGGATTTGGCTAAAGAGAATTTAGATAATGTTGATTGCGGAAGCTTTGAAAAATTCAAGACAGCAAGTATTGATTCTAGTGGTTCTGATCTTGTTACAGAATATAGGGATTGTTTATTATATTCTAAACTGAAGAATGATAATACTGTTGATCCTGTTTACAAAAAATATTTGGAAGATAAGAATAATAAGAATAGCATCCAACAGAAGATTGCTATTTATGATAAGGCAAAAGCAATTGCAAATACTTATGGTAAAGGGGATGACCCTAAAGAGATTCAAAAAGTTATTTCAGTTATTGAGATGAATGAAAACAATAAACTTTCATCAGATCTTAATTATATGGCATTCACTCCAGATCCTAATGATAAATCAAAAGGTTCTGCACTTATCCCTACAGGTAATGATCTTACTCAAGCTAAAAATTTTGATGTTAAGAGTCTAAGTCAATATAATGCTCTTCAGATAAAATACTATGATCAAGCTGGAACTAGTATTGATTTGCTTAATGCTGTATGCGAGTCTAAGGATGGTGCACATATTAAACCTGTCACTAATGGTATTCCATCTCAATGTTATAAGAATGAGAATGGTAAAGAGGAATATGCTTTTGCTGTATCAAATCAGATTGATACATTAAAGGGAATAAAGTTCACTGAGAATAATTATCCTGTATATGTTGCTGATTCTTTTATTGATAGTAGTGGAAGTTTCAAAGTAAGTGATCCAAATAATTGCGGTATTAATAATGGTGTTCTTTATAGTAATGCAAGATGTATTCCTAAATTATTTGCTTCTACTGTTTCAGATACTGATATAGGAAGATTGAGTACTGCTTATGCTTATAGTAGTACTATTCCTGCTCTTTATGATAATAATGGTCTTCCTTATTGTTATCCTACTGGTAAAGGTGAATATGTTATTGTTGATGATCATTATCCTGGAACTAAGAGAATTAAAGATATTAGAGTTTTGAATGTTGGCCCTAACCAAAGAATAGAATGTGGTAGAGGTGATGATATTTACATACCTGGCGGTGATACTCTTGCTTTGAAAACTAATCCTAATATGGAAAGAAAATATATTGCCTTTGGTGAAAGTCTTAAGCAACCCTGCACTAAAGATGGTGATGATGCTAATAAGGAAATTGATGGTAGAAGAATTGTATGTTCTAAACAATCATCTGAACAATTGACTAATGATCTTCAGCCTAAATGTATTGATGTGATGGATCCTTTAGATTGTAAGATTTTATTCAATGCTTGTGATCCTGTCATGTGTCCTAGTTCAAGATGTACTTTAGGTGGTAGAGTTCCTCCTCGTAATGTCATACAATCTGGATTGGTTGGTTCTACTGTTTTATGTCTTCCAAATATTAAAGAGGGTATCGCAGTTCCTGTTTGTTTGACTGGTATAGATGCTGGTCTTAAAGGTATTAGATCTATTTTAGAAGGTTATGTAAACTGTCTAGAAATAAAATTAAAACAGAATGAGGATGTTGGCTTCTGTGATTACATAAGATCAGTTGGTGTCTGTGAATTAGTATGGAAAGAAGCTTATAATTTATTGGATATTGGTGGTAGGGGTGTTATTGATTGGGTATCTGGTCATGTTGAAGGTAATCTTGGTCCTGATAGTGGTGGTGGAGAGTATTTGAAATTCCAATCTAGTTTAGATAATGTTGGTAAATCAGTTAATGTCTTCACTAAGGAATATGATACAACTTATACTGCTCAGTTCTTATCACAATCAACTGATGAGATAGGAACTCAGATCTGTAGGTTAAGTGTTAATGGGAAATTGCCAGCTATTGGTAAGATAATTGATCAGTTGACAGAGCCTGAAGATCCTCCCCAGTTCGAGGCTTTCTTTGACGAGACAGGTTATGCATCTCCTGGTGAATCAGCTGGTGTTTCAGGAGTTTACGGTGCTCAGGAATTATCTTTATACAAAGTATTCTATCACATCTATGCCGGTACTGGTTTATACAGGGGAAGTTATTCAACTACATCTTCTGTTATTAAATCTGAAAATTTCTTAGTACCAAATGCAAATCCTTCACAGCAAAATCCATTGACATATTCAGTTTATTTAGTAAATAAAGAATTGGGACTTCCTCCTGTATATGTTACATACCCTGGTGATTTTGTTCGTACTCAAGGTTCTATTGCTCCTGGTAAATTTGAACAGCAGACTGTACAGAAAGTTGCTCCTAAAGGTTACAATCAGTTATGTGTTAATATTAACGGTGTTGAACAATGTGGTTTCGGTAAAGTTTCAAGTTCATTCGGTGTTAAGGAATTGAATAATGTTATTACAGCTTCTCAAGCTAAAACAGTTATCTCTTCAGCTGATCAATGTACTCCTGAACCTAGGACTTCTGCTGCTTACTCTTTAGGTAAATTAGCAGCTGCCTCTCCTTTTGCTCTTGGATTAGCAACTCCAGGTCCTGCTGTTGGTGTATTGACTTCAAATGCTGATCAGAGTTTATTATCTACTGGTATTATTAGAGTATGCAGTAATTCTGCTCCTACAACTGAGGCTGCTAGATGGACTAAAGTTGGTACTTGTGGTAAAGATAAAAATAATCTTGATCTTGGTGATTGCTGGCTTGATACTAAATCAATTAATATTGATGATTCTGAAATTAAGAAAGAGACTTTGGATAAGTTGAATGAAGATGGAGAATTGAAAAGTTCTGTAAAGCTTCTTGATTCTTCTGAATCTAATTCATTCTTGTTATTGTTGAATGCTGAGAGGGATAAGATCATTGAAGCATTAAGAAATCTTGTTGGTGCAGTTCCTAATGGTAATACATTTGTAGGTCCTCCTGCTCCTCCTATTACTACTTTACAAAGTAATGGCAATAATGTGATTATTGGTGTTTTATCATTGAAAAAATCAACTTCAGCATCTGGTTTCGATCTTAGATTTGCTCCGACTACTAATAATAATGATCCTATTTTAAAGATAGAAGTTCCTCAGGGTCAAGTTATTAATCTTGATGTTTATGAAAGTTCTGGTAATTGGTTCAGGGTTCTTTATAATAATAGGTGGGGTTGGATATCTGCAGGTCCTAGTATAACTTTCACTCCTAAAGAATCTGCTACTAAACAAGTTCCATTGAAAAATAATTGTGTTGTTGATGTAGAATCTTATATTAATAATCTTAACTCTGCCGCAGTTTTCAATTTTGATTCAAGTAATGGTAAGATACAATTAAATGTTGATAATGAGATTTGGAGTTTTGAAATTGTTGATGGTGTAATTCAAAATGTTGAAGAGGGAGTAACTCATCTTCCAGTTATTACTGTTACTACAACTATGTGCGGATTACAAAAACTAGAAAATAAAGAAACTGATTTTTCACAGGCTATACAGCAAGGAATATTAACCTATAAAACAAAAGATGAATTTAAAGAGATATCCAAATTGGGAGCTTTGTTCGAATGAAAAAAATAATTCTTTTATCATTGTTTTTGCTTTTATTTATTAATATTGTCTCTGCTGCTGATAATTTTGAAAGTCTGAATAATAATGAGGCTAAGAAATTGATAGATCAGTATACAGTCTTGCAAGTTCCTAATGGTCAGCCAGAACAGCAATCATATAATTCTTTAGCAGCTTCATCTCTTGATGCTTCTGTTAGGGCTCAGGCTATTTTTAATGAAGCTCTTGGTTATAAGGAAATTGCTAAGTTAAGAAGATCTTATGAAGGCTTGCCACTGAGTGAGATTCCTTCAAGACCTGTAATTATAGAAGGTGGTTCTGGTGAAGGTGGACTCTCTATATTCTCTCCTGATGATCATGGTAATAGAGACGAGAGAGGGTGGCCTGTTGAAAATCCTATTATAACATCTTGTTATGGTGCGCGTTCTATTGGTGATAAGTGGCATGATGGTTTAGACTTTGGTGTTCCTGTAGGCACTAGTATTCACTCAATAAATGATGGTTCTGTTTATGCTACATGTGAAGGTAGATGTCATGGTTATGGAAATAATATTATAATCCAACATGATGATGGCACTTATACAAGATATAATCATCTTTCAGAACTAAAAGTTAAGAGAGGAGATCCAAGTAAACCTGCTCCCAGAGTGACAAAAGGACAGATTATAGCTCTTTCAGGAAATACTGGGGTATCTACTGGAGCTCATCTTCATTTAAGTGTTTTCTACTCTAATGATTTCACTCATGATCTGGGTAAGGGAAGTTATGATAGGGATCCACTATTGTATCTCCCTGCTCTCCATCCTTACAAGTTTACTAGTTCTAGAAATTGTAAAGATTCTCCAACTGTTCAACAGATTAACAGAGAACAGGGTAGCTCTAATATTCAGGGTGGTGTTCAGACTACTACTAAACTTAACACTGATGTTTATCTTGAAGTTGATGATGGTAGTTCAGCTATTGGCAACCTTGAATTGAAATTTGAGAAAGGTGCATGGCAGTGGAGAGTTCATGGTGATGATGGTTATTTGAGTGTTAATCTTCCTGATAATGAGAATTATGATTATAGCTTCTTATCAGTGACTAGAGAACCTGATGAAAAATTCAAGGTTTTGTTGAAAAATTTAAAAACAAATAAAGGTTCAAAAAGTATAGAAGCTGGTGTTATTGAAATGGTTAATTTTGTTAATAAACTTGATCCAGTTCCTACACCTCCAACAGGCATTGCTTATCCTGCTATTAATCTAAGGTCTCAAAATGATGATACATTATTGAAGACTTATTCAGTTAGTAATGGTCTTCTTAAATCTGAAATAATTCTCTATTATCTTTCAGGAAGTAATGCAAAAATACCTGCTACAGATAAAGAAATAATTGAAACTGTTATTAAAGAAGCAAAATTAAGGGGAATACCTCCGGGTTTAGCTTTGGCTCTTGGTATGCAGGAAACAAAATTACAGCATTATGATAAGAATGGAAAAGTTATAGAGAGTTGGGTTGGAAGGGCTGGAGGTTATGGTATTTTCCAGATTGCAGAAAGTGCTCATCCTGAAATTAAATGTGATCTGGCTAAAGTAGACTGCAATATTAAATCAGGTCTTAATATCTTAAAAACAGAGTATGATAGGTATAGGACTAAATCAAGACATTTCTATGGGTGTAATAATGGAAAATTCTTAGATGTTGATAAAGATTATAATGGTTGGCTAGCAGCTGTTAGGGCTTATAATGGTTGGCCTTCAAGTTATCGTTGTCCTATAAGTGTAAGCAATAATAACAGAGCAGGTGATCCTGATTATGTTACACACGTATTAAAGCAATATAATGATCTGCCATTAGAATATAAGAAGTATGATGATGATTTCGGTTTCGGTCAATGAAAACTAAAAACTTTTTTATTACATTATCTTTAGAAATTCTTTTCACTATATTAATAATTAGCCTGCTTTTCTATTCTAGGGATAAAACTCGTGGTTATATCTCTTCAATTCAGGAATTCTCTCCTGAGATATCTAAGTTGCAGGAAGAATTAGGCAAGTCTAATCTTACATCTTATGATCAGTCAGAAGTAAAAGATAAATTAGATGATATTGAAAAGACTTTGGATGATGCTGTCTTATTGAATAAATATATTGTCCCTATATCTATTATCTTGTTATCTTTAGTATTCTACTTTTTCATATGGAAATTTACTAATGGCATTTCAGTTAAGAATTTCTTTTTATCAGCTATTGTTCCTTTATTTTTATTGTTTGTTACAATTATTAGTTTCTTGAATTATCTTGCTTTCATCTATTTAGGTTTGGATTCTGATAATTTTTATTTTTTAGTATCTTTTATCATTTTATTGATAATATCTTATTATATCTCTTTAGTATCATTATCCTATAAGAACAATGGTTTTGTTGATTCTGTTAAATTTTCTTTTTATAATTTTAAACATTTCATTTTGCAGTTTATTTTGATCTTGATCTCTAATATTGTTTTATTATCATTAATCTTAGTTATCTTTGTCTTATCCTATGCCGGATACTCTATTATTATTCCTTCTGTTATTCTATTAGTTTTACTAATAATCATCAATATTCAAAGATTTTATTTTGTCAAGAAAGTTAATAGATTATAATTGCGGGGAACAGGACTTTCGTAACCGTTTTAGTTTTTCCCTAAAGGCTTTTTCTAAAAGGGTTTAGTTCGAACCTGCGAAGGCACTAAGCCATCAGGTGACCTTAGGTCATAAGCTATTACACCTATAACCTTCCTAAGCTTGACCTTCTAGTTTATCAGTTAGATATTCTAGAATCTGATCCATTTGGCCGCTCTGGAATCCCCGCATATTTTTAATGTATTTTTTATGAAAATATAATCCATAATAAACCTTTCTATATTTCTTATTTAACCATTGATCATGTTTATCGATGATTAAAACATCCCTTAATAATCTAGATATTCCATCTCTAAACTCTAAACTTGCTGTAGAAAGACCTTTACTGTTAATTCCGGATCTTTTACCTCCATCTGTTATAAAAACTCCAAGAAGAAAATATTTTTTAATAGTTAATGGAGCATTAAAAACAAACTTTGGAACAAATATTTTATGGCTTTTTTTACCTCTAGGTATCTGGAATATTTCATGAAATAAGTGGTATATTGGAGCACTATCTATATATGAAAGAAATCTTAATTTCCTATTCTCTCTTTTATCCCTTATAGGATGTATTCTTATAGACTGTAAACCAAAAGTTAATTCAAACATTTTATTAATACTTTGAAGTTTCTCCTTATCAGTTAATTCAATGCTTATTCTAGTCTTATCTTTCTTAAGATGCCCATCACCTAGAATTACCCCTGCTAAAAAATACATATCATGGGTCAGAACTTTAGATATTTTGACTATCTTTGGTACGCCTCTTGTGCCTTTTACATAAATATATTTTTCATCTTCTTTAACTAATCTAAATTTTGAAAACTCCTCTTTTAAGTTCATATATCAATATAGATTTTAAAGTTTAAATAATCAACTCAACTTTTTCCAGAAATCTTACAATAATACTGAAAAAATAAAATTTTTAAAAGAATTATAATCTGTGTCTTACTACTGTTTTTCCATTTCTTTTTGTCTGCCAGTTGTATCTTCTTATCTTAGCAGTTGCTCCATAACCACATGATGCACATTTCTTATTTCTTACATGATAACTTCTGTTTCCGCATCTTCTGCATCTTTGTACTAGGGTACTCCTTCTGGATTTCTTACCCATTGATGCTGTTCCTTTTGTCATGTTCTAGAATTTCCTTTTATGCTGTTGATATGAATATTATTGTATCCCCTCTTACGAATACTGTTCCTAATTTTCTTTTAGTCTCTCCATCTACTTTTTCTTCACAATCTTCTAATACTGTGTTTATGTGGATATCAAATGATCTTAATTTTCCAATTAATTGTTTATTATTCTTTAATTCAACGATTACGTTCTTTCCTCTTGCTTCATTTAATGTGTCTAAAGGTCTTAGTTCCATATTTTATGGTCACTAGTTATTGTATTTAAACTTTCCTGTTGTTTATCAGTTAATTAAAAAAATTATTTTTTAACA
>JBBSWW010000020.1:0-52771 GCA_038046085.1 Nanobdellota archaeon
ATATATGGAAAACTATTTATATAATAAAATTATACATAATGTTATACAAAAAATGGAAATTTTGACAAAAACAAGGAAGATAGGAGGTTCTCTAATAGTTACAATACCAAAAAATGTTGTAGAAGAACAGAACCTTAAAGAGAATCAGAGTGTTATAATAGAAATTAAAAAATGTAAAAAATCTGGTTTTGGAGTATCTAAAGGTCTAGCATCATTTTCAAAAGAAGACAGGTTTAGGGGACAATTGGAAAAATGAATAAGTTTGTTATAGATACTTATGCGTGGATTGAATACTTTAATGGTACTATTATGGGAAATAAAGTAAAGGATATAGTGGAGAATACGGATAATAATATCTATACAAATGTTATATCAGTTGCAGAATTAGCAAGTTCATATAAGAGAAATTCTTTGAGTTTTGATAATGAAAAAGAGTCATTAATATTATTGTCTAATATTTTTTTGATAGATTTTGATTTTGCTCAAGAAGCTGGGATATTGCATGCTACTCTAAAAAAAGACAGAAAACATATTAGTATGGCCGACATATTCATCTTATTGACAGCAAAGAAACTAAATGCTCATGTAGTTACTGGAGATCAGGATTTCAAAGGACTTAAAGATGTAATTTTACTTAAATAATTAATATATTATTCTCTTTAATTCTAAACTTCCTATGGAAGCCTCATAAAACACTGTTTGGTCACTGGACACGACACGGACGCTCGCCAGGTTTATATATTAAATTCCTTATTATTATATTTAGAGGTTTGGTCGTTATAAGACGTTAACAGGAAAATGTTTCCCCCGAAACAACTTTTCAATAAAGTGCTTGGATTTTCCAATAATCCTTCACTTAAGTTTATGAATTCTGTTGACGTTTTAAATGATGCAAACAAAATTGAAAAAAAACCGAAAGGAAATGGAGGAATAGATATGGCAAAACCAATAAAAAAATACAGGAGTGGCCAGTTAGAAGCTGCTATATGGGAGAATGATAGAGAAGTAAACGGGAATATTGTTTCTTTTAAGACAGTTAGCTTAAGAAAGAGCTGGCATGATAAGGAAAAAAACATCTGGAGAGATAGTACAATCCAGTTAAGGAGAAATGACATACAGAAGGTACTTGTTATCTTGCAGAAAGTGCAGGAAGACTTATTGTTAGCACAAGAAAATGAAGAGGGAGATGATGAAGATGAGTAGAAAAGTTGAAATATTAGAACAGGTCCAGGAGACTATGGAAGAAGTTAAGACACAAAAAAAGCCTAATGTCATGTCTGTTGAAGACTTGCCAGGTGTTGGTCCTGCAACTGCAGAGAAATTAAAAGAATCTGGTTTTGATACTTTATTATCATTAGCTGTTGCATCTCCAGGAGAATTAGTTGAGGCTGGTGGTCTGACTGAAGCTACTGCTCGTAAAGTCATAAAAGCTGCTCGTGATACTATGAATATGGGTTTCGAGTCTGGTGAAGAAGTTTTCGAAAAAAGAAAGAGTATCATGAAGATAACTACATGCGCAAAAGGTCTTGATTCATTATTTGGTGGTGGTATTGAATCTGGTGCTATTACTGAATGTTATGGTGAGTTTGGTTCAGGTAAATCTTCTATTGCTCATCAGTTAGCAGTTAGTACACAATTACCAAAAGAGCAAGGTGGTGCTGAGGGTATGGTTGTATGGCTTGATACTGAATCAACTTTTAGGCCAGAGAGGATTAAGCAGATATGTGAAGGTCGTGGTTTAGACGTTAGCACTACACTAAAAAATATTAAAGTTGCTAGATGTTTTAATTCAGATCATCAGATGCTTCTTGCTGAAAAAGTTGAGGATTTGATTAAAGAGGGTAATCAAGTTAAATTGGTTATTGTTGACTCTTTGATGTCTCATTTTAGGGCAGATTTTTCTGGTCGTGGTCAGTTGGCTGATAGACAACAAAAACTGAATAAGCACATGCATGCATTACAAAAACTTGCAACTTCATATAACCTTGCTGTTTATGTAACTAATCAAGTAATGTCAAAGCCTGATACTTTCTTTGGTGATCCTACTGCAGCTATTGGTGGACATATTGTTGGGCATAATTCAACTTATCGTGTTTACTTGAGGAAAGGTAAGAAGGGTACTAGAGTTGCTAAGATGATTGATGCACCTCATTTGCCTGATACTGAAGCTATTTTCCAAGTGACTGAGAAGGGTATTGAGGATGTCTAATTCAGGATTTCTTTATTTTTTTTAATTTGTAAACATTTTTAAATATTGCAGATTATATTTCTTAATAAAAAGGTGTTAAAAATTTGAAAATTTCAAGGTATGAAAAGATTAAGCAGCTTAATGAGCAAATAAACTTTTTTAAGCAGGAAAAAGAGAAGGCTATTAGTTCAGGCAACAAGACTCTTGCTTTTAAGTATGACTCATTAATTAGAAAGGAAAGAATAAATATTGAAAGATTAGATTCCCATAAAAAAAATAATACAAGAGTCTATATTCTCTTGATTGTCATATCTGCTTTTGTATTCTCTTTTTTTGTTTTTGATTATGTAAAGACCGGATTTATTGTTGGTAATATAACATCTAATAATACTATTTTAATTCCTAATGCACAGATTGGAGGCAATATCACACTTCACTTGAAACCTGGTGATTTTATAGGTAATAATATTACAATTAATGTAAGCATTACTAATACTTCTGGTGGTATAACAAATACTCTCAGCAGAGCTCTCATGACATTGCCAAGTTTTTTTAATAATGCTTCTGAATGGCATTGCAAGAATGATTCATCCCCTTCTTCTAATACTTTTGTTGATGTTGATAATGTTAGGAACTTTGAGGGTGGTTCTGGTATTGGTTTTGGATATAATGGTTCTGCTGGTTGCACTAATATATTTCAGGTTAATATAACATCTTTTATTCCGTCACTAAATGTTCCACTATATATTAGTGGTCAGTCATTTAATTTATCTGTGAACATTACTTATAACCTAAGCGGACAAGGTCAGGAGCAAGTCCTTTATTTTTCTAAATTATTATTTATTAATAGGCCTCCTAATATTTCTAGTGTTAACATAATTCCAGCGTCTGCATCAACACATGATTCTATATTTGCAGATATTACTGGTCTTGGTGATCCTGATGATATGGGTTCTGTTGAAGCTAACAATGTTAGTTATAATTGGTACGTTAATAATAAGTCTCTAACACTGTTATATCTTCCATTTACTAATTATATATATTCTCATGATGGTAATACAATGTTTGATTTTAGCGGTCACAATATTAAGAATACTTTTATTCAGGGAGCAACTTATACTAATGATAATTGTACTATTGGTGGTTGTTATAGAACAGATGTGAATCCTGCTTTTGGTATAGAAGGGGGTAGTGTTAGACCTGATCATTTTTCTATGAGGAATTTTACTGTTTTGTTTTGGTATAATCCTAGTAGTACTCCTCCTATTGCAAGTGCTGCAAGTACTAGGGATTACGTTCTTAGATTTTTTGATCTTGATTATGGTAATAATGATAATAATGATGAATTGTTCTCTATTGGCTTTACTAATCTTAGTGTTGTTGATGCTGGTAATTTAACTGTGTATATTAATTATGCTAATGAATCTTTTGGTAATTATTCTCAAACTTTTGCTTCTAATAATAGTAATTTTTCTGTTAAGAGGTTTATAGCTGTTACTAGAGAAGTTAGTGTTGGCAAGAATAATGTAAGTGTTTTTTTTGATGTTGATTATGTAGCAAGTCTTAGTGCAGATGGAGGTTCTTTTGGAGGTGCAATCCTTAGTACTAATGGAGAAGCTAGGCAGATAGGTAAAATGATCGGCACTCTTGATGAATTGATGATTTTCAATAGGACATTAAGTATTGAACAGATAAATTCTTTTTACAATAATGGTGTTGGTAATTACAGTAAGATAGTTAAAAATGAAATAAGAGCTAATGAAATTTGGAATGTTTCTGTTGTTCCTATTGATAATCTTGGTCTTAATGGTTCTATGATAATATCTAATTCTGTTGCTCCTGTAACAAAACCTTCACTTATTAATCCAAGAGGTTCTAAAGTAATTATTAATCCAAGGTTTAATATGAGTTTTAATTTCAGCACTCTTGGAGCTGTAGGACTTAAGAATGCAACAGTTTATGGCAATTGGAGTAATCTAATCTTTAAGACAAATAATTCTAATATATCCTCTCTTGTTTCAAGTTCTATTTTTTCTATTGATGTAAAGGGTATTGGTAATGGTACTTGGTCTTGGAATGTTGAAATTTGTAATTCTGATCATAATTGTCAGTTTAATAACTCCAATTTGACTTTTATTGCAAATAATGCTCCTAATATTTCTAGTGTTTCAATTCTGCCATCGTCTCCAACTGTGAGTTCTGATCTTCTTGCTAATATTACAGGTCTTACTGACTATGATGGGGATATTGTAGAAGTTAATAATCTGAGTTATAATTGGTATGTTAATCATTCCTCTCTTACTTTACTGAACCTTCCTTTTAATGATATTATCTATGGTTCTGATGATAACTTCAATAATATGACTAACAGGACTATTTTTGATTATAGTGGTAATAACTTGTATACTGAATTGAGAGGTGTTGCTGGTGCTGTTACTGGTGCTAATGCCAAATTCCCTAATTATACAACTAGCAACTGCACTATTGGTGGTTGCTATAAGTTTGATAATCATAGGGCAGGTACATCATCCAACCATTATTATATTAATGTTAGTGATACAGGGGATATTACTCTAAGTATGGGCAAGCATTATTCAGTATTGTTTTGGTATCATCCCGGAGGATTCATTAATGTTCTTGGAGCACGTGTTGTCTTTTCAAAAAGTACGGGTAGTGTTTTTAGAATGAATATTGCGAGAGCTACTGGAAACGGTCCAAATCTAAATTTTAATATGATTCATGTAAATAATACTATTACCTCCAAGACTGCCAATTTTACTATCTCTAATCCTACGGCCTCTAATCCTATATTTGTCGCATTATTATATGATGGAGAGACTGGTAATACTACATTGATTATTAATGGAACTCTTGCTCTTGAGGCTGAAGAAGCAGATAAGTTGTATGGTGCTATTAGAAATGAAACAGGTTTAGCTGATACATCATTCCGTATTGGTTCTGCAGGGTCATTAAATACTGGCATTTTTGGTACTCTTGATGAATTCCAGATCTATAATAGAACATTAACTCCTGCTCAGGTTATGGCTATTTATAATAATGGTAAGGGTAATTATAGTATTATTGTTAAGGAAGAATTATTATTAGATCAGACATGGAATGTCTCTGTCGTTCCTATTGATAATTTAGGTTTGAATGGTTCAAGAATTGTATCAAATTCTGTTACAGTCGCCACACCATCAGCTATCTCTTGTACTTGGAGTAATGCTGCTTTGAATGTTAGTTTTGCTGATGGCCTTTCTCAGTCGCTATCTCAGGGCAATGTTTATAATGCTTCTAAGAACTTTGAGGGTTATATTGGTTCTTCTTCTCAAAATGTTGGGATCAATTGGTCTTTGTATAACATCACTGCAGATTCTACAAATACTGCAAATGTTAATATCACAATCAAGGGAGATCACTTATTATCAAACAATAAAGTTATTGGTATAACAAATATTACTTGGATGACTAATGAGACTAATGGTAATGGTACTGATAGTTCTGGTCTTATCAGGAATTTTACTTATCTCGGTTCTAATTCTGCTGGTCAGAATTTTGAGGGTTATAACTTAACATTGATTAATGATGGTGATCCTAAACTTGCTTTGAGGAATAGGAACTTTTCTAATCAGTTAGCAGCTGGTTCTACTGTATGGTTCAGGTTCTGGTTAAGAGTTCCATCCGGACAGCATGCGGGGAATTATGTTGGCAATTATACTATGGAGTGCTCGGAAGCTTAATAAATTATAAATACTTTCTTTAATCTATGAATAATAAGCAGAAATTGTTCTTGGTATTCTCTTTATTTCAATTATCAATCATATTTTTGATAAATCCATCATTTTATACTGGAGATATAACTGGTAGTACCGATGTTAGTATCACTACTGTTTCAGTTGTGGAAAAAGATAACAATTTAGTTATTTATCTGTCTATTTTAGTTTTAGTCTTTTTTCTAATATTAATTATTATTAGGATTTATTTCTTAATTAGAAGATTAAAAAAATAGTTTATAAAAATTAAATAAAAAAGAAAAAATTAACCCTCTCTTTATTGAGGTGTTAATGTTACAGCCAATGTTGTTGTCTGTCCACTATTTACTGTAGCTACAGTATTATGTTCCTGATATCCTGTTTTAACTAATCTTACAGTATGTTCTCCAGGTGCCAAGTTTGTTACAAACCTTGTAGTTAATCCTTTATAGACACCATCAACATATAGCTGTGCTCCTGTTGGCGTGCTTGAGACACTCAATGTGCCTGTCTGTACCAATGTAGCATTCAATGTTGTTGTCTGTCTTGAAGTTATTAAGACACTTTCCGTTCTTGTAACGTATCCTGATTTCTGCAATCTTACTGTATGTGTTCCCACATCAAGATAATTCACTGCTGCTGTTCCTGCTGAATTTGCAGTTGCTCTCCATACATTGTTTACATAGACATATGCTCCCGGTGTTGTTATTACATATAGATTTCCTAGATTATCTAAGTTTCTCAGGTTTGCATTGAATACGTGTGTATCACCTGATCTAAGTGCTGGATAGGTTATATTATCTAGGTGTCCATTCATATTAAATTTTAATTTCCATGTGTATAGTGTGTTTGCTAGCGGGACATACCAATTTATTACTATAGGTGTTACTCCTGGGCATGCTGCATTGTCTCTTATGCACACTCTTGCTCCTGTTGGTGTTGATGCAAGATCAAATACTGTATATGGTACATCAAATGCTGTTGTTTGTCCTTCAACTACATCTAAATTTCCCCACCATGTTGAACCAATGCTCTCTTGTGATGCTACCTCAACATAATGTGTTCCTGCTGATAATTCCAATGTTACTGGTGTCATTCCAGAATGTAATCCCATATACTGGCTATCAACCCATACTGTTGAATCATCTGGTGCTGTAATCTGCAATGTTCCTGTTGCAAATACGCTTCCTACTAAAAATAAAAATAAACTCAAAACTACTAAAGAAATTGTTACTTTTCTTTTATTATTCAATTTTTATCCCTCCATTTTTTTAAAATCTGCATTAAATTTTATTCATCGTATATATAAAGTTAGTTACAAAAGCAAAATATCTTTTGCAATATATATTTTAACTGATTATATCTTATTTTTCTAGATTGTAGATAAATTTATATAGCAAAGTGGAGTATTTTAATAAAACAGGTGTTTCGGTTGATTGAAAAAAAAGGTTACGTTTCCATTGTTCTTATACTTGCAATATTTATCACTCTAGGTTTTATTCTTGGTTATACATTATTTAAAGGCAATTCTAATATGATAACAGGTGCAGCTACAAGTACTGTTGGTAATTTGACAGCTAATGTTGTTACTGCTGTTGCTTGCACATGGAGTAATGCTGCTTTGAATGTTAGTTTTGGTGAGGGTATTGCTCAGTCTTTATCTCAGGGTTCTATATATAATGCTTCTAAGAATTATGAAGGATATATAGGTGCAGGAGCTCAGAATGCTGGCATCAACTGGACTTTGTATAATGTTACTGCAGATGTGACAAATACTGATAGTATAAATATCTCAATAAAAGGTTCTCATCTTTTAATTGGAATTAATACTTTAGGTATTAGCAATGTTACTTGGATGACTAATGAGACGAATGGAAATGCTACTGATGCTGCTGGGAATACTCATAACTTTACTTATCTTGGATCATTTAATTCTACTATTGGACCTGGTCAGAATTTTGAAGGTTTTAATCTTACTTTGATTAATGATGGTGATCCTAAATTAGCTTTAAGAAACAGGAATTTTTCCAATCAGTTAGCAGCTGGTTCTACTGTTTGGTTCAGGTTCTGGCTTCATGTTCCAAGAGGACAGATTGGTGGAAGATACGTGGGAAATTATACGCAGACTTGTACTGCAGCAACAACTTAAAAGATGGTGATGAATAAAATATTATTTATTGTAGGGATGTTCTTAGTATGCATCTCACTTGTTAGTGCAAGCATCGGTGTAGGTATTTCTCCATCTAAAGTATTGGATCAGGTTGTCAGTAAACAGGAAAAGAATTATACTTTCACAATTTATAATACTGGTGATATTCCTGTTCTGATAAAGATGAGTGCATCTGATGAACTTGAAGGTAAAGTTAGATTCTATCCTGAAGAATTGTCTTTGCTTCCTGAGCCTGAACCTCATAGGCTTCCTCCTGTGAATGGTAAGGATATAATTGTTACAGTGAAAGCTCCTGTATCTCATGATTTGAAAAAGATTACAGGGCATATTGTTGCTACTGCTGGTGCTGCTCCTGGTTCTAGTTTTGGTGGTTCTGGTGCTGTTGCTTCAAGGTTTGAATTGATGATAGGCCCTCCTAAATATTTCTGGGATTATATGACAGACAAACAGATATTATTAGCAAATCTCGTTATATTATTGATCATTATAATATTCATTGCGAGATGGATAATGAAAAAGAAGGGCATACACTTTGCTCTAGTTAAAGAAGAAGAATGAAAAAAATAATACTTATATTTATTCTGTTATTGAACATCTCTATAGTCTCTGCAAGTGTAGGTATTGGTGTCTCTCCAGCTAAGCTTTCTGATACTATATTTACTGGCGATGTTAAGGAATATGAATACATTGTATATAATACTGGTGATATTAATGTTACAGCAAATATAGAAGTTGAGGGAGATTTGAGTGATTATGCTGATATATCTGATAAAAGTTTATTTTTGCTTCCTGAGCCTGAACCTCATAGGCTTCCTCCTGTTAATGGTAAGATTACAAAGATAAAGATTCATGCTCCTTTATTATTTAAAGAAAAAAATTACACTTCAAAGGTTGTTGTCTCTGTCAATCCAGGTTTTGGCGGTTTGATTACAACTGGTGCTGTTGCATCTAATATATTTATCACTGTTAAACCTAAATCTAGTTTTTATTTTAAGAATATTCTTTTAGCAATTATCATTATAATAATATTTTATCTTCTTCTTAAGAAAAGGAGTTCCAGATGAAGACATATTTGATGATCTCATTATTAGTATTGATGTTTATTTCATTGTTATTTTTTAATAAGTTCACAGGTTATGATTCTGCTCAGTTATCTAACCTTACTGCCAATATTGTTACAGCTATTGCTTGTACTTTTAGCAATGATGCTTTGAATGTTAGTTTTGGTGATGCTATAACATCGGGTTCTAATTATAATGCTTCTAAAAACTTTATGGACTTATATGGTAATACTTGGTATAATATTACAATAGATATTACAAGCAGTAGTAATGTTAATGTCTCGATCAAAGGAACCGATTTTGTTTCAGGTAGTAATTCTGTTGGTGTTGGTAACGTATCATGGAGTAGTAATATAACATCTCCTAATGGAACTAATATGATCTTTCCAGGGGAAGCTAATATAAGTATATTATATAATTTAAATAATCTTATAGCATCAAATGCCCAATCAGGAAGTGTTGCCTATTATAGAATATGGCTTAGACTCCCTTCATTGACATCTGGTGGGCAATATTCAGGAACTTACACATTGAGGTGTACTGAATTATGAAAAAAATAATTATTTTATTATTAATCTTTATTATAATTGTCCCTGTTATTATAGGTGTTGATGCAGAAAGCAGTGGAAATATTACATTCGGTGTTGTATCATCTACTACTTCAACTTCGTCTACTTCAGGTAGATCATCTGGCGGTGGTTCTGCTACCTCAAGTGAATCTTCTGACTTTGATGTTTATCCTGAGATTATAACTCTTGATTACTTCTCTCCTTCATCAAATAATATTTCATTTACAATAAAGAATAATGGTAATGCAAATATTCCAGTATCTGTTGAGGTTTTAGGTATTGAAGAATTCTATTACTCATTAAATAGTAGTTTTTCAATAAGTCATTCATCATCTAAGAATCTCTCAATATCTTTTAATCCTATGAAAGGAACATCTAGTGGTGTATATGTTGGCAAGATAATTGTTAAGTCTGGTGAGAAGTTCAAGACTATTCTTCTTGTTATAAATTTCAGAGAAAGTTCTTTGCTTGATATTAATGTTAAGGTATTGCCTGATTATAAGTCTGTATATTCTGGCGATGATATCATCTCATCAGTTTTGTTACATAATTCTGGTACAAATTCAGGTCTTATTCATGCTGCTATTAATTTTACTGTTATTGATTTTGATAGGAATGTTCTTGTTGAATATTCAAAAGAAGAGGTTGATCTTGGTAAGGAATTATTTTTCACAAGGAAATTCTTTATACCTTCACACGCAGGTAATGGTAGATATATTATTGTAGGTGCTTTGTCTTATGGTAATTCTTCTGTATATTCTTATGATTATTTTGATGCTGTTAAAAAACCTGTTATAGAAATAGTGTCTGATTATAGTGTATTGCTTATTGTCATAGCTATAATGCTTGCCATAATTATTTATGAATTTATTTCACACAGGAATTATTCAAGAAATCTTTCTAAATTTAAATAATTGGTTTACTTCTCAGAGTTTGTTCATTCAGTCATTATCTCTTATCAGAGTTATATCATCATTGAAGTATATTTAGAATAGTTGATAGTTTTATATAATTAACTAAAGACTTAACCATAAGTTTTTGGATGGAATTTTAGAGATTTTATTCTTCCATTTTCTAATATTAATAATGTATTGACCTGAGAGCCAAATCCTGCATTTATTACTGTTGTTTTTCCCAGCATTTCTTTATTGAAATGTTCATGCATATGTCCACCTATACAGACTAACGGTTGATACTGTTCTATCATGTCTCTTGCTAATACTGAACCATAATGATATCCATATCTTGGTGATTCTTTATTTGTTATCATATCTAATGAAGTATTATATGGGACATTGTGCGACATAAATATTACGGGTTTTCTTGCTCTATCAAATAATCTTGAAACATTTCTAGTTAATTTATCATATCCTGCCTTAGCCTTTTCTAATTCTTTTTCTGTCATACTATCAATTACATCTTGATGTTGTGGATATTCTGGCCCTGATGTTCTCCCATGTCCAATAAATTCATAATTTCCAATATCAACTCTTCTCATATCAACATCTACAACATTTTTCAATCCTTTTTTTAATTTTGAATAATGATCTTGATTCAAGAAATCCCATTTTTCATTTCTTGATATCCATTCCCAATTTCCTGGTGTTATGTAAACTGGAACTCCAAATGAATCTAAAAATTCTAAAATTTCTCTTCCATCAGAAAGTGATTTCAAAACCATTTGTTTTGCTTTTTTTCTTTCCTACAATATCATACCATTGTAGTTTTGATTTTGGATCTTTAATTGATGCTTGTAATGATTGGAATTTGTAAGTTCTTGTTTCATCACTGCAGAAATCTCCTGGAGCTATTATTGCATCAAACTCTTTGAAGTGTACTACAGGTTTGTTTCCGTGTAAGTCGCCTATAATCAAAAATTTCATATCATCTAATGCCATTTTATTGTTAATAAATCTATTTGAATTAATAAAGAAATAATTATAAGTCTAACTAAACAGCTTTCTCATCTATTCTTAACAAATATCCTAAATATTTTATAAAGAAATGTCCTACTACCCATATTATTGTTAAATAAATAAAGAATCTTAGTGATGGATAATATATTGGTAATACTATTATCCCCATCCCTATTGCTGATCCTATCTGGTCTATTATTGGTAATGTCTCTCCTGGTTTTACTCTCATTCTTCTTTTAACAAAACTCCCTAATGAATCTCCAAACATTACAGCAATTCCAATTAAGAATCCAAATAATAATATATTAATCTCTTTATAATTTACTAAGCTTATTGCATTGAATAAATAATTATTATGTAATAATCTTTGTATTATACTTATGACAATTGCTCCTATTACTGCAAATATTACTCCCCTGAATGTCTTATGATCTCCTAATATTCTTTTTTTATTAAATTTTTTCTTGAAATCTAATGGATACTCTAATATTTTAAAATGATTTTTTACAAACACAGGCATCATGTTAGCAACAGCAGCAGGTATTAAGAAATATATTATTGATACTATATCCATCTATTTTTCACCTAATTTTTTATCTATTATATTAAACAGTTCTTTATTTCCAGGTTTATAACTTTTTTTCTTGTAATTATCTAGATTATTTAAAAATCTTCTTAGATTTTCTTCTGTTAATTCTTTATAATTCTCGCCATAATTATTCTCTTTTACATATAAAGCATTTAGGTATTGTTCAAATTGTTTTTTTATTGGTATGACTAATATTGGTTTTTCTAAATATATTGCTTCACTTATTAAATTAATTCCTCCAGTAGTTATTACTGCTTTACATTCTTTTATATCTCTGTCAAAGTTTTCTTCTGAGAATTTCTTAAATGTTATATTTTTATCTTTTAATTCATCATTGAATCCATATACTATAAACTCTTCTCCAAAATTTTTCAATTCTTCTAATATTTTTTTATTTTTTGTTATTGATAAATATATTAATACACTATTCCTTGTTTTTTTCTTGTTTTCTATTAAGCTTTTTCTTATTACTGGATCTATTCTGATTGCTTTAGATTTATTTTTTAATTTTTCTCCAGGAAATGTTAGTACTATATTCTCATCAGCTTTATTATATTCTACTGCAAATTTTTTTGTTATATAATACTCAATTAATCTAATATTATCTATAGCATAGTCTCCTTCTGTTATATAATGTTCATTATCAAATGCTATGCTTCTTATTCCTTTTCTCATACTATAATTTAATGTTCCTGGTTCAAAATCTGATATAATTATTTCAGGATTAAATTTATCTATTTTTTTTATTGTTTCATTATTTATATAATCTCTTTTTAAAAATATCTTATAATTTATAATAAAAGTTTTTATTACTGATACTGAATTATTATTGTTTAATGCAATTTGTAGTCCTTTAGCATAATATACATTTTCAAAATCTTTTTTTAAATAATCATAAGCACTCAATCCTCCAATTATGAACAATTCATGTTTCTTCTTCAATAAATATTCAATAAGTATCTTGCTTCTTGAGTAATGCCCAGCTCCTACTCCACAAACTCCATATAATATTCTCATTATCTATTCCTCTTCATCTCTTTTTTTAATATTTTATATTCTTTTATTATAAGTTCTAGTGTGGGTCTTATATTGCCTTTATTTTGGTATTCTTGCAAAGTTCTATAGTACTCGCTTCTGTTGTTTAGTCCTATATTTACAGGAGGGAATTTATGTTTTATTAATATATTATTCAATAACAATCTTCCCACTCTGCCATTACCGTCTTGGAACGGATGTATATTCTCAAATTGGTTATGTACTACTGCGGCCAATAATATTGGATGATACTTGTTTTTGTGTTTGTTGTACCATTCTACAAGTTCATTTAATGATGTATTAATTCTATTTGAAGGTGCTCCTTTATGTATTACATTCCCATAACCATCTCTTATTACAACTTCAACATCTTTAGGTCTTAATTTTCCTGAAAAACTTTTGCTGTTTTTGAATACTATATCGTGCAATTTTTTTATTAATTCTATTGATATATGTTCTTTGCACTCTCTGATATATTTTATTGCTTCAGCAACTCCATATGTCTCTGCTATATCCATTTTATTGATTTCATTTGGCCACTTATTTTCTTCGAGTATGTCTTCAACTTCTTTTTGATTTACTTTAGATCCTTCTATTGCATTAGTATTATATGTAAATATCTCAGTAAATCTTTTCCAGTCATCTTCAGATAAATGGTCTATACTGATTATTTCATTAGGTTCTATTGATTCTAAGAATTTTAGTTCTTTGTCTGATAATTCGTGTTTTAATGGATCTTTTGTTTTTTTATAAAATTCAATTTGATCTCTTATTAATACTTCAGCTCTTTTTCTTAAGTTTTCAAGTTCTGCTTCTGTTAAATCGCTTCCTAAATATCTTGCTATTTTTTTTACTTTTTTTCCCTCTCTAAAAGAGTGGTTTAAATAATATTTTTTCTTCTTTCCTTGTTTTTTTATTTCTATATTCATTACAATATATTATAGGGGGCTACATTTATATAGTTTTCTACATTTAGGGGACTACATATTTATTTAGAAATATTTATTAAATCCGATAATTAAATTTTAGTATGGAACCTTGGTATATATTTGCAGTTATCTGGGTGGCTATGATAGCACACTCTTTCTGGGAGGCATCTATTGAAGGATTGAATGCCTGGGATAAGAACAAATATGGCTGGAAATGGCAGATTCGTCATAATATATCTTTAACTAGGTATCATTTCTGGTTGTTCTTTGTTTACTTACCTTTGATTATAATCTTATTGCCTATGGTAGTTGCAGGTTTTTCATTGAAACTATTCGGAATCCTATTATCAGCATACCTTTCAGGAATGGTTATTGAGGATTTCTTTTGGTTTGTTGTTAATACTGAAATAAGATTTAAGGAATCATGGAATCCTGAGTTTGCTTCTTATTATCCTTGGTTAGTATTAGGTAAATTTAGAATTCCTGTAATTTACATAGCAGGTATTGGTTTATCTTTAGTAGTATGGTTCTTGTTCGTACATTGATTTCTTAAAATTAAATAAGATTATACTTACATTATCATCTTATCTTGTAGAATCTTTCAGCATATCTGCACTTTGCGTGGAATCCTGAAAAGAATGCTCTTATGATCACATGTGTAAATAATAAATAGATATACAATCTCTGGCTCTTGAACATCTGCATTGCACTTATTTTTTTCCAGAATGTCTTGCTTACATCTACATATATTCTTGGATGTGTCTCATTTACTACATTCCATATCTCAAATGCATAAAGGTTTATTGTCTTTTTCTTGTCTATTATATCCAATGCTTTTACAACAGATTGATGTACTCCTCTATGGTCTGGATGTGGATCTTGATTACTATGTGTTAGTATTGTCTTTGGTTTGTATTCATTTATTATCTTTGCAACTTGTAATATTACTTTTTTCTTTGCTGCCTGTTCAGTTATATCTCCGTCAGGTAATCCTAGGAATAGTGTATCATTACATCCAAGATACTTGTCTATATTGACTGACTCATTTATTCTCTCTTCTACTAATGTACCTTTCTTGAGCCATGGTGAACTTTTATCTCCATTAGCAAATATTACTACTACTACTCTCTTTCCCTCTTGTGAATATCTTGCTATTGTCGCACCCGCTCCAATAATTTGATCATCGCTGTGTGCCCCCATAACTAATATTGTTTCTGCCATATGTTTTATAATTATCATAGAACTTTTAAATACTGCGATTTCTTATAATAAAATGGAAAAAGTGATTAATAAAATTAAGAAGAGAGATAAATAAGGAATTTTAACAATGTTAGCTTCAGAAGATATATTAAAGAAAGACTGGGATAATGAAGCTGACGATAGGTGGAATGAGTAATTTTTCTCTTTCAAAACCTTTATAAATATTCTCTCAAACCAACTTTTTATGACAAAGGAATTAAAGTGCAATTCTTGCAATACAAGGCTTACTAATCTTAATGGTTCTGTAGCTTTCAAATGCCCTAAATGTAACAAGCATGAGATTGTTAGATGTAATCATTGCAGGAAGATTGTTGCTAAGTATGAATGTGCTTGCGGATTTTCAGGACCTAATTAGGAGTTTATCATGGCTAAGATGTTTATAACTTTGAAGATTATGCCTGATGATCAGGAAACTAATCTTGAATCTATTAAGAGTTCAGTTGTTAAGATAATTACTGATTTTGGTGGCTCTTTCAAGGAAGATTCTCTAGAACCAGTTGCTTTTGGATTGAAAGCTTTGAAAATAATGTATTTGATTGATGAATCCAAAGGTGTTGATGAACTTTGTGAGTTAATATCAGCAGTTGAAGGTGTTGGCAATGTTGAAGCTGTTGATATGAGAAGAGCTGTGGGATAAGTTTTCTTATTTTTACACTGATTATTCCAAAAATTTCTGCATAAAGCTTATTAAAACAAAATATTTAATTATTATATATGTTTAAAAAAAAGACTTTTTGGAATTTTATTGGTATTACACTATTTACTATTGGGTGTTTGTTGTTAGTAAACTTTGCTTTAAGATCGAGTCCTATTCCTTATGCGGTAATATCAGTATTAATAGCATTATCTGGAATGGCTTTAATAGCATGGTTATGGGATGATGATTGATGGATATAAATATTAAGAAAAATATTCTGGATTTGAACTATCAGAAAAATTTGGTTATCATATCAACAGCTATTATAATAATATTAACTTATATCATTGGTGTTATGATAGCCTTTTTAAGCAATGCTATAGAATTGAGTTTTTTTAATATTATATATTTAATACTTTTCACTTCTATTATTATAGTCTCTTGTTTATTCTTTTTTATAAAATCTTTTAAAAAATTGAGAAGTATACCTAAAGAGATAGAAGCTCTTAATTAATAACTTTTATTAACCTTTAATTCTATATATATTTCATGCCTAAACTTTCTAAAGAGGAGATGGATCAGATTCAGGCTTATCTTCAGACTTTGCCTGAGAATGAACGTGAAGAAAAACTTAACCAGATCATTGCTACTTATGAGAAATCTCCAGCTCAATGTCCTTTCTGTCTTATGTCTGAGGGTAAGATTCAAACAACTAAAGTCTATGATGATCCTAATTATATTGCAGTTCTTGAGATTAATCCTGCTAATCCTGGACACACTATTTTATTCCCTAAATCTCATATCTCTAGTATTACTAATTTATCTCATGTTGATACTGAAAATCTTTTTAAGATCTCTAAGATATTGTCAACTTCTATTCTCTCATTCTCTGATGGTGTCTCTTTGTATGTTGAGGATGGCAAGATCTTAGGTAAGAGATTTGATCATTTTGTCATTAATATTATTCCAAGATTAAAAGATGATGATGTTCATCTAGTTACTAAGCCTAAACCTTCTACTCCTGATTCTCTTAAAGAGATGCGTGAAAAAATATTAGCTAATCTTCCTAAGGAGAAAAAAGAAGAGCCTAAAAAAGATGTTGTTGATGATACTCCTTTATTTTCTAAAGAATTTTCTAGGATATCTAAAAGAAGGCCCTGAATATTGCAAATATGCTTCCGTAGATTATTGTGAATAAGAATCCTATTAGGAATCCCGGGACAAATGGTAATCCATCTTTTATTATCACATATTTTATCTTATTATCCCTTAGTCTTTTTATATCATTCTTTGTTAATCCATAATTCACACTTTTTTCTGTTCTTTTAAGTATGAAACTTAATAGTTGTTTTTTGAATGGTAAATATTTTATTCTTTTAAAGAATTTATTTATTTTTTTCTTATTATCACTTATTTGATATTCATTCTTATTTTTTATTGAACTGCATATTATCTTGTTTCCTTTTTTTACATCTTCTGCTAACCAGTCTCCTTCAGTTAATCTGTCTATATTCATTTTTTTGTACATTGAAGATTTCTCTACTGCTTTGAAGAATATGTAAGTTGATGGTAATAATGATAATGTTATTCCTAGCATTAGTATTAAGAACTTGAATTCATTAGTTATTAGCAAACTTGTTATTATTACTATTATCCCTATGATTATTAAATAAATAAAGGTTTTATGTGCATTTTCTTTTATGTTTTTAATAAACTCTTTTTTGTTTTTTATTGCTAAATGAGTGCTATAGATTATTCCCCATAATGCTCCAGCAACTAGTATGTTTATTATCAATACTATTATGAATGGCAGATCAAATACGGGAGTCAAGTACTTTATTCCTCCATAGTTTCCGAACATTGCTCCCATTCCCATCAATAATTTTGCATCTCCTCCACCCCATTGTTTTGCATAATACATTACATTAGCAATAATGAAGAATATTCCCAAGCCAATTAATCCATATAATAAATAGCTTCTATCGTTTGTAATTATGCTGTAAATAGCTCTTGATCCTAATCCAATAGCAATAAGGCTATAGTTAAGCCAGTTAGGGACTTCTCTTGTTTTTATATCAGTTATTGATGCAAATATTAGATATATTAAAGCAACAACTATTAGAAAATACCATATCATATTATTATCTGGAAATGTTAAATTTATAAACATTCTTAATTATTTTATCTTTATGATATCTATTATTGGTGCAGGTCCTGCTGGAAGTTTTGCTGCTTATAATCTTGCTAGGAAGAATCTTGATGTTGAAGTTTTTGAAGAACATAATAAAGTTGGGATTCCTATTCAGTGTAGTGGTGTTATCACTCCTGCTTTAGATTCTTTACTTCCTAAGATCCCTAAGTCTATTCTTGTTAATCAGATTAAGAAAGTTAAATTCAATTCTCCTGATGGTAATTCTTTTACTGTAAAGATTCCTGTTGATTATGTTTTTGAAAGATCTAAGCTTGATCAGTATATCTCTTCTTTAGCTGAATCTGCTGGTGTTAAGTTTCATTTAAACTCTAGATTTGACTCTTTAAAACGTTCTAATAACAAAATTAAGTTTAAGATAAATAGTGCCTACTACGAATCTGATTATTTAATTGGTGCTGATGGTCCTTACTCTAAAGTTGGTCAGTCTTCTGGTTTATTAGATATTAATAAGAGAAAGTTCATTACTGGTATGCAAGCTAGAACTAAATGTGATATTTTTTCTAAGGATACTGTTGAGATTTTTTTAGGTTATGGTGAGTTTGCTTGGCTTATTCCTGAGAATGATGAATTCGCACGTGTTGGTTTAGTTTCCGAATCTAATCCTAAAAATGATTTTGATAAACTTATGAAATTAACTAACTCTAAGATTATTTGTTTCCAGAGTGGTATGATCCCTGTTTATGATAGAACTCTTAAAACACAAGATAAGAATATCTATCTGATTGGTGATGCTGCTGGTATGGTTAAAGCTAGTTCTCATGGTGGAATTTTTTATAGTATGTCTGCTTCTAAATATTTAGTAGATTCTATAATTAATAATAAAAATTATGATTCTTTATGGAAGAAGAATTTAGGTTTTGATTTATGGTTGCATTTGCAGATTAGGAATACTTTAAAGAAATTTTCAGTTAAGGATTATAATGATTTAGTTGATTATTTCTCTCAGGATAAATTGAAGAACATATTATCAAAAAATGTTAGAGAATATCCCTCTAAATTTGTCTCTAAGATGTTATTGAAAGAACCTAGACTATTGAAGTTTGGTTTTAAGTTATTAGAATATTCTAAATAGTGTTGATTTTTTCTTCTATAAAAACATTTAAATATTAATATACTACTTTTTCTTATATGTTTAAATCTAAAAGAGCTGCTGGTGATGGTGGTAATGTTGCTATTCTTATAATTCTTATTGCTTTGTTCATGGTTTTATATTTATTATTTGTCCCTCCTGAAGTAAGAGATGATTTATTAGGAGAAAGTAGTTCTAATTCTGGTTCATCAAGTTCAAGTTCTGAGAGAGCAGAATTATTGGCAGAATCTCCTGGAATTTTATATCCTACTAAGACACAGATTGGTGTTCATGATATTGCTAACATGAATCTTTTTCTTAAGACTCAGCCAAAAGTTACTGATTTAGCTCAAAATTTAATTATTAAAAATTCTCTTTTCTCAGGATCATCTCCAAGGATAAGGTTCTCAGTTTCTTCATTATCAGATACAATCAAGGCTAATATTTTCTTCAATGTTGCAAGGTTTGATGGTGAATTAAGGATTAAAGTTAATGGCAACACAATATACACTGAAGAGATTACATCTTCTGGTATTAAGATTGTTGAGATTCCTAAATCTTATCTTCAGAATAATAATGAAATAGAGTTTAGTGTATCTTCAGGTTTCTTCTCATCTAATGTTTATGCTCTTGAAAATATTGGTGTTAAACAGGAGTTCCAGTTCAAGAATTCAGAAGAATTGAGGACTTTTGTTTTATCAGAATCTGAAAGGAAGAATTTAGAATCAGCAACTATAAGTTACAGACAATATTGTAACGAACCTTTAGAGAATAGTCTGACAAGGTTTGAGATTTTCTTGAATCATAAATCTGCTTTTGAAAAAAAGGTTTCTTGTTTAAATATTGATGAATCTGCTAATATTGATCCAAAATTATTTGTTGAAGGTTCTAATACATTATCATTTAATGTTGATGATGGTAGTTTTATTTTTTCAGATATTGAGTTGAGGACTAAATCTAAAGAAGCTGATTTCCCTTCTTACAGTTTCACTGTCTCTCCAGAGACTTATGATAAGATAAAGAATAATGAATTAAAACTGAATTTGCAGTTCTTATTGGAGAATAATCAGTTCAACAAGAATGCTAGATTAGAGATTAATAATAATGAATATCTTATGAGGACTGATACTAATGAGTTCACTCTTGACTTAAAAGAATATATTATTCAGGGAACTAATTTCTTGAAGATAATTCCTTCTAACACTTTCAATCTTGTTGCTCTGAAAGTTGTTTTGGAGTAAATTATGGTTTCTTCTAATAATGATAGAAGTTCTGGACCTAATAATAGAAACCCAGTATCTGTTGCTCTAAGTCCTTTTGGTTGGTTATTCACATTATTAAAATGGTTATTCTATATTGGTATTCTTGCTCTTGTTATATTCCTTGTTTATGGAGGATTATTTAGGCTTACTCAAAGTGGTGAAGGATCATCTCAGATCAAACATGCTACTGTAGCAGGTGAAGAACCTTTATCTAAGTTCGGTGCATTTATACAGGGTATTCCTGTTGCAAAAGATGCTTATAACTTTTATTTTTCCCCTCAGTCTACATCTGTGAGTTTTGAATCTGAAGTACAGTCAAGTTCTAGTAAAAAATTAGGTGTCTATATCTCTGATTTTAAGGATATTAAAAGAGTGAATAATCCTGGTGATGATATTGAAGTTACAGGAACTATCAAAGCTTCTAGTCTTGAAGATGAAATAAAGTTGAAAGTTTTCTGTTCTATGGAAGATTATAATAATGAAGAACTGATGCCTGCTGAGATTATTGGTGCTGGTGCTGATAATGAAGTTTCTGTTTTCAAGAATGAAGAGACAAGTATTAACTTCAATTGTCTTTTCCCTGGAGGTATTCAGAAGGATACTATGAAGACTCCTAAAGTCACTAAATTTGTTAAGGTTGCTGTAACTTATGAATTTGGTTCTAGGGCAACTCAGAAAGTTTATTTCCTTCCTAATAATATATTGACATCTTTGGATAGGAATAATGTTGATCCTTTCAAGCAGTATTCTATTAATGATCCTTTGGTGAATAATCGTGAAGTTAAAGCAGTCTCTACTCCAGGTCCTTTGAATTTAGGAGTTAATGTTGGTCGTCAGCCTTTGACTGTTAATTCAAATCCTTATCAATTATTTGTCCAGTTATCTAGTAATCCTACTTTTAGTGGTAATCTTCAGAAATTAGATAGTATTCAATTACAAGTTCCTGATATCCAGAATGTTGTTAGTATTGCATTCCAGGGAGAGAATGGTTTCAAAGGCAAAGCATCTCAGTGTGATTTCGAATATTTAGGTCCAGGAGATAATGGTTTCAAATTATATCAGTTGACTGATGCTGCTCTTGCTCGTGTCAATCGTGACTGCAATTCTAAATCTTTGAAGGATTTTGCTATTTCAGAATCTCAATGTATAAGTCTTTTCAAATCAACTCCATTATTTGGTTGTAAATTTAGTGTTTTATCTGTTCCAGAATCTGGTCTGCAGTTTGATACTTTCAGATTGACTTCTAAATATGTCTACAAAGTTGATAAGAGAACTACTGTTGACTTGTATAAACTTCCTGATTTTGAAGAACCTGTTGCTAACGCTTAACTGCCGCGCAAAATGAATAACATGTTTTTGAGAATTGAATTTTATATTCGCTGTTAATAAGTGCGCAAAAACAAAGATTAAAATATGCGCACAACGAATTCCTAAAAAATCTTGAAAAGATAATAAATAAATAATGAACTTGATTTAAGAAAAGTTTTTATAACACTTATATAATATATTCAATAATGAAATTTAAAAATTTGGTGATTATATTAGTTTTATCAGTTGTTTTGATATCATGTGCTGGTTCAGGAAGTTCAGGTGGTTCTGCTCGTGGTGTTAATATTAAGTTTGTTGAATTGCCTCCTAAAGAATTAGCTGAGGGTGAGGAATTCTCTACAACTATTCAAATATCTAATGCTGTTGTTAATGCTAATGGTCTTAATGGTGAATTATGTCTGAGAGATACTATCACTGATACTTATGGTGGTGTCTCTGATAATTCTTGTTTTCCTGTAAATCTTCCTTCAGCTTCACAGAGCGATAAAAGTATTAGTCCTTCTATTGATGAATATACTTTCACTTCAAAGCCTTACTCTAATCTTGATCCTAGTATTACTAATGATGTTTCTATTATTGCAGATTTTAGATATTCAGTTGATACTACTGCTGGTGGTGTTGTATGTGTAAAGAAACCAGGAGCTAACTCTCCTATTATTCCTTCTAATTGTGGTACTGAACAATCATTATCTGTACAACAACCTGATATGCCTCTTAGAGTTTCTAAGATATTAGTCAGACCAACAAGGATTAATGCAGGTTCTGTTAAACTAAATACTGAGATTACTTTATCTAAGTCTATTGCAGGTGAATTATTATCAAAACAAGATTCTTTTGAAAGATCTAGCATGGCATCTGCTGATATTGATTTCAATGTAGAGATTAATGGTTATTCAGCATCATGTGGTGGTATTAGTTCTGGCGGCAAATTAAATATTAGGACTAATGAAAACGAAAAGGTTATTAAGTGTTCAACTCTAGTAACTTTAAACCAAGATTGGCTTGATGTTCCTGTAAAAATAAGTATGGGATACGGTTATAGGCAGTCTGTTGTTGGTGAAAAAATAAAGCTCATAAGTAACGAGGTGTTAAGCGCATGAAAAAAATATTATTCATATTATTGATTTCTTTATTATTGATTACTGCATGTACTACAGGAACTAAAAAAACTCCCACATCTGGTTTTGTCGGCGGTAAAGAGGGTATTGTTTCCAAGATAACTGTTGAATCTTCAAGTGCTAATAATCAGGTTTTAGATGATAATAAAGAGACTTTCAATATTAATATTAATTTAGAAAATAAAGGTGAGTATACTGTAAAAGAGGGTGAATCTATGGTTACTCTTGATGGTATTAACTATAATGCTTTTCAGATTCCTAATCCTACTAAATTAAATGAAGTTCCTTTGGAAAAATTAAGGAAAGAAGCTGATAAAGTTTCAACTGCTTCACAGACTATTATCCAATATGATGCTCGTTATCTTCCTAATGAGGATGCAGATAGAACCTTAGATTTAGCTGCTAATGTTTGTTACAAGTATGAGACTATTGCTAGAGTTAAAGATTTATGTTTAAGAAAACAGGTCACAGGTATTCCTTCAACTATATGTAAAGTTGATGAAGCTAAAGTCTCTGAGAATTCAGGAGCTCCTTTGCAAGTTACAACTTTCGTTCAAAGACCTGCAGGTGAAAATAAAGTTTCAGTTTATATTGAAGCTGTGAATAATGGTAAAGGAGTATTATACACTAAAGATTATTTATCTAATGGTAAATGTGTTGATAATGATAAAGATAAAAACAAAGTTTACGCTAAAGTTGAATTGACTGAATTCCAGAACAGTGTTAATGTTGTTAAATGCAGTTCAATGACTAATAATGAAGGACAATTGAATGTTATCCAGAATAAAGTCTCATTATCATGTACTATTGATACATCAGGAATGCAGGATAACGCTTTCGAGACTCCTTTGAGAGTTACATTTGATTATGTCTACAAAGATGGAATTACAACTCAGTTGAAGATTAAGAGCGTTGTTTAATTTAAATCTTTTATTTCTTCAATTATCTTATTTAATCTTTCTTTAAACTTCATTAGAAATATTACATTAACAATAATAAAAAATGATGATATGACGCTTAAAATACTAAAATCTTTTAAACTTGTATAATCTACTTGTTTTGTTATTAAGGATATCATTACTCCAACTATATAAGTTGAAATTATTATTATGACTGTATTATAATACTGTAGGTTTTTATTATACTCTAAATCAAGTATATTCTTTTTTATATTAATGTTCATTATTCATCACCAATAGAGTAAGCTATGATTATCATGCCACCTATAATAAATATTGTTGAGAACACAGCCACCCAATATATTTCTTTGATGAATGAAGGGACAGCGAATGTAATACCTAATATTGAGGACATTATTCCAGCAGCCAATAATATATTTTTTGCAGATCTTTTCATATTTTATATTATAATATAGAACTTTATTAATCTTGCTACAAATTTTCTGTCAATTTTTCAGTTTTTATGAAATTTGAAATTGCTAATATAATGACATAATTATTATAAATCAATAGATACTAACTATTTCATGAAACTTATAGCAGACCTACATATTCATGGTCCTTATGCTAATGCCTGTTCTAAGAATACTACTTTAAAACTTTTAGAACAGAATTCTAAGATTAAAGGTTTGGATATTATTGGTACAGGTGATGCACTTCATCCTAGATGGTTTAGTTCTATTAAATCTGAATTAACAGAAGATGATAATGGTGTTCTTTGGTCTAAAAACAAATTTCCTTTTTTATGGACTTCTGAAATTTCTTTGATGTATTCTCATAATAATAAAGGTCGTAGGATCCATCATGTTTTATTATTTCCAAATAAAGATGTTGTTCAACAAGTTACTGATTTAATGCTTACTCGTGGAAGATTGGATTATGATGGTAGACCTATTTTTGGTATTAATAGTATTGAGTTTGTTGATATGATGCGTTCTGTCTCTCATGATATTGAAATTATTCCAGCTCATGCTTGGACGAGTTTTTTTGGAATTTTAGGTTCTAAATCTGGTTTTGATTCTGTTGAGGAATGTTTTGAAGACAGAAGTAAATATATTCATGCAATTGAAACAGGAATTAGTTCAGACCCTTATATGAACCGTAAAATCTCAAGTCTTGACAAATACAATCTAGTGTCATTTTCAGATCCTCATTCTTCTCATCCATCTCGTTTGGGTAGAGAAGCTACTATTTTTGATTGTGATTTAAAATACAAATCAATTCTTAATTCCATTAGGACTGGTGAAGGTTTGAGTGGTACTATAGAATGTAATCCAGAATATGGTAAATATCATATTGATGGTCATAGGAATTGCAATACTCTCATGAATTTTGAAGATAGCAAAAAATTAAATAAAATATGCCCTGTTTGTAAGAAAGAATTAACTATTGGTGTTGAATATAGGATAGAAGAATTGGCTGATCGTAAAGAACCTAAAAATGTTCCACATTATCTAAAGATTTTACCATTGCATGAATTAATCTCTTCAGTTTATGGTGTTAAACAGTTCACTTCTAAAAAAGTTATTGATTTATACAGTATGTTGATTAAGAATTTTAATACTGAATACAATATATTATTAGATGTTCCTGAAGAAAAATTAAAGACTGTTGTTGATCCTAAGTTAGTTAATGTCATAATGCTTAATCGTAATAATAAATTAAATATTAATCCTGGTTATGATGGTGTTTATGGTGAGATTGTTTTAAATGATAATGAAAAAGTTTCAAAGAAAAATAAATCTTTGGGTGAGTTTTAATGCCTGAAAATGGTTATGTCACTCTTGATGAATATTTGAATAGTGAGTGTTCAAGATTAAAAAATTTAGTTACCAATTTTAGTCGTTCTGCAGGTCTAGATGTTTTCAAGGATACTATTATTGAATCTAGTTTTGATCATCCTGAGGATATTGCTGATGTTCATGGTACTATATCATTATCTACACCTTGGATTCCATTTGTAGGTAAGTATGCTACATTTCTATCAACACCAATTTTTACTCTTGATATATTAATGCATGGTTCCCCAATTTATGATATTCAAGATAAGGCTACTGGACATTGGAATTGTTTAGATATTAAATATACTGGTGCCTCATTTCTATTATCACCTAATAGTTCTAAAACTTCTATATGGAGAGATTATTATCAAAAACTTGACCCAAAAGTTCATGCTCTTACAAAAAAATTGAGAGAAAATTTTAAGGTTCAATCTGAGTGACTATCCTATGTAATTTATTGACTCTTTCTTTGATTTCTTTGTCTCCTCTTTTAATCCTTCTGCATTATCTAATTTTTTCTTTATCTCTCTATCTAATGTATTTACCTCTTTATTGATACTATTCATATTCAATCCTAATTTTAATATCTTATTTAGTATTGCTAATAATTCTTTTGCCTCTTTTATTCCTAAATGTGCTGGGTTTACTGATGTCTCTACCAAGAATATTGTACCATCTATCCCTTTTTTCTTTCCCAGTCCTAATAATAATCCTGATACTCCAACTATTGGTCCTATTAATCCTAATGGTTGTTTTACATTTTCTAACTTATATTTTTTTAATGATTCCTTGCTTGTTCCTGTATAGTATACTTTTGGATTCTTTACAGCATCTTTCATTCCTATGCCACCTAATGTGATTATCTCCTTTCCTTTATATTTCTTGAAAAGTTCTAATACTGTCTCACAGAATTCATAGCATCCTCTCTCATCTGATGGCTGGACATCTCCTGTTAGCATCAATATATCCTTATTCCCTTTTGTTTTTTTATGATATATCTCTATCTTAGGCAATTCAGCTATCCCTTCCTCATTCAAAAATACACAACTTGGAAAATTATCAGAATATATCTCATATACCTTATCTGCTTCTAATGTCTGTATTATGAAATCAACTGTTATCTTTCCTACATTTCCCATTCCAGGCAATCCTTCTAGTAATATTGGATTGTTTATTTTTTTATCTTTGATTTTCTTGATAGTTAATGTCATTATTAGGAATCTTCTTTTATTTGTTTATATATCTTTGGTAACTATTTTCTATAAATTCTGCTCTCTCTTCTTGTATTCTAATCTGTACTTTGCATATTTGTCTTCTGGACTATACTTAGCTGGTTTTGTTGTCAGACATTCAGAATTACATTTAGCACATTTCTTTTCCAGAGTATATGTTCTACAATGAGTACATCTTAGTATTTGTTCAACCATTCTTCGTATAACTAAATTCTATTAATAATTTTTTTGATGATTCTTCTATTTTTTCTATTATTTTCTTTAATAATGTATCAGCTTGCTTTACATCTGTTGATGTTGTTGATATCTTGTATTTTGGTGCTCCTAAGTACATTATCTCTGTTCCATGTTTTTCAGCATCTGTCAATATATTCCTTACTGTCTCTACTCCATTCTCTGCATATGATCTTATGTTTAATATGTAGCTTACTGTTATTTGTATTGGTTTTATTTTTTCTTTTACTACTTTGTATATCTGTTCTGATAATTTTTCATTACCTTTTAATTCTGTTACTGCATCTTTTCCTTTCTCTAATATTGCATTGAATAAATTATTAAGACTTCCATATCTCTCTATTGCTTTTGTTCCTACATCTTCATATACTTTTTTTAATGTTAAGCTCTGTTCTTTTCCTATCTGTTCTAATAATTTTTCTGCTTTTTCTTCTTTCTTGAAATCATTTATCTTATTCACCATCTGTGTTGTGCTTACTCTTCTTAGTGAAAGATCTAAGTCTCCTTTCTCTGTGATGTTAAGGACTTTACATACTACTCTCTTCTCTTCAACTACATAATCTCTTATGTTCCTTATTCTTCCAGGTGCTATCTCTGAGATATGTATCATTCCCTCAGCAGTCTCATACTCATCTATGTTTACGAATACTGAATGGTATAGTACTTTCTTTACTGTGCAGATTACTATCTCATCGATCTCTGGTTTTCCTTTTTTCTTGTAGAACATGAACTTAAGTACTGAGTAAGGTTTATAACTTTTTCTTTAGTGTACTTTTATATGGAATATCCACAATATAGTAAAGAGAGAGCAGTTGATGCCTGGGTTCAGGTGTATTCTGAATTCTTTCCTCTTCCAGATGACTCTGTTAAAGTAAGCCCTTTGGAAAGTTTATTGGCTAAATATGATCTTGTAAAGCCGGAAGATATTAAAAGAAATGAATGGACAGCTTAATTGATGATTAAGATATTATTTCTTGGCAAGACTAGAGAAAAATTTATTTCTTCTGGTATTGATGAATACTTTAAAAGATTGAAGAGATTTACTAAAATAGAGATTGTTGAAGTTAAATCTTTAGACATGGATTTTAAGGATGATTTCATTATTGTTTTTGATCTGAATGGTAAATTATTATCTTCAGAAGAATTAGCTTCCACTATTAAGAATGTTGAGAATAAGAACATTACAATAATTTTAGGTGATGAGGATGGTATTCCTGATAAAGTTAAAAGTAAAGCTAACTTAATAATCTCTTTATCTCGTATGACTTTCACTCATGAATTTGCTCGTTTAATAATCATGGAACAATTATACAGGAGTTTTACTATAATTAATAACTTAAAATATCATAAATAATTTTTAATGTAATCTTACACTTGCTATATCTTTCCACTCTCCTTCAACTTTCTTTGCTAAAAATACTTCATCAGTTCTCCATGTTATATCTTTGAATGGATTTAATCCTTGTGTATCGATAGGTTCTTTTATTCTGCATAATGTTATATGTGGCTGCCATAGATCTCCTGCATATACTGAACCATATCTTAGATAAGCTGCTTCTCTCTCTTTATTACCTATATACTCAGTTGGGAATTTACCTATAAGCTCATAAGAATCTATAAAATTTCTTAATGTTTCTATCGTACTAAGATGTACCCTATTGAGGTATCTGTCTTTTCTTAATCTTGCAACTAGTGAAGCTTTGTCAAATAAATCTAATCCCTCAACTCTTGTATCTCTAGCTGCAGATGGTATTATTGCTTTAAATTCTCTTATTATCTGTTCTTCTTTATCCTCTTTAAGTGCAGCAGCATACATTATAGTGCAATGTCCTGTATCAATTAAATTTTTAGAAACATTATTGCCTAAACTATTAACATAATCATTTGCTGTTATTAAGAATTCTTCACTTGGTTTAAAGTAAGCTAGATATTTCATTTAAAAAATTAGGATTGTGGAAGAACCTCTACCTCTTTTGCATGTATCCTGCTTTTACCACCTGTTGGTTCAGCTAATACTTCTTCACATACTAAACATGTTACTTTGTGTGAAACTGCAGAATAGATATTCTGTTCATTTTTGCATTTTTGGCATCTTACTTTCAAGAATTTTGTTTTTGTTTCTTTCTTTGCTTTCATACGAACTCCACTTTCTTTGCTCTAAAGCCCTGGCTTTGCTGTGTTGATTTATTGCATACTTTGCATGTATATTTGAATGCTGTCTTTTTGCTGATCTTAGCTCCAGTTCTCTTGAATTTTGAGATTGCTGGTTTTGATCCCCATTTACCTTTATTTCCTGCACCTCTTCCCTGTCCTCTCTTTCTTGCTCTCTGGATTGAACCATGGCTTAGGCTTCCTCTCTTTCCTGTTACTTTTGCCATCTCTACCTTCTGTTCTGTATAGTTCTTACACTTAGGACAGAACCTTCTCTTAGATTTTGGCATTTTCATATAATTGTGCAAAAGTTAAGTATTTATAAAGGTTTTTAGTGAGTTTTTCTAAATAATCCGTAAACTTTACAATTTTTTTCACATAATCTATTTGAAGATTTTAGTATATGATATCTTAATGTTTGGGAGTACAAAGATAATAAGGTGGATTGATATTAAAGAGTTTAAAGAAATGATAGGATCTGATATAATAATAAGTAGTCACGCAATGGATCATTTAAGTAGGAGTCAAAGAAAAATATTTAAAGAAGAAGAACTGATTATGATAATAACAAGAGAGATTCCATATTGCGTTGGTTTACAGAAGAATGGTAGATATAGTCCATTTTTTAGAAGGAAAGAAAGTTTCATTAGGATGATAATTGAAATTAAAGATAAAGTCGAGATTGTGACATTTATGTATACTGATAAATTGCCAAGTTTAGAAAGGATTCAAAATGAAAAATAGGACACTCAATGCAAAAGGTAAGGGAGAATATTCTTATGACTATTCTAACGATATCATGTTATTCAAGATTAAGGATAGAGATTATCTGAATTCTCTAGATTTTGATGATTGCAATCTTGTTGTTGATTTTGATACTGAGGGATTTATTACTGGTATCAGGATTTTTGATGCTTCTAAAGTTCTGAATCTTACTAAAGTTGCATTGAATGACATTAAAGGTTGGGATTTTAACGCCAGTGTTGAGAATAATGTTATAAAAATACAGTTAAGATTTGTTGCTTTATACAGGAATAAAGAGAAAGCTGTGAACTATGCTCAGAATTTTGTCAGAGAATCTTCTAGTGTTCTTAATGATTCAGTTGCTGTATGTAGTGTTTGATTCTAATTATCCAGCAACTTGTTGGACTTTCTAATTTTTCTGTAAATCTTTCAATATTTTCTTATAAAGACTTTTTTTATTTCAATCCTAATCTATCTAATAACTCAAATGCTTCTTTATTGAATTTTGAGAATGCAAACCATTTTTTGCCTAAGTCTTTTAATGAAGCTCCAATATGATATACCTCATTATTATCAATTATAAGAAACCTATCATGAGACTTCTTAAACTCTTTTATTTCAATGAGTGGATATTGTAAGTTATATTTAGTCAAGTCAAGAAGTAATTGTTTGGAAACATCTTTAGTAAATATTTTAACAAAAACATTTTTATTTCTTTTACTAAACAGCGTTAAAATAGAATCATCTATATAGTTATCAATAAGGATTATAGACTTATCAGCAGTTCTAATTATGTCTGACACAAATTTGTAAGAGTCAAATATCTGTCCATCAAAAAATATACCCTTTTCCGGCTTGATATCTTTGCTCTGTATTGCATCAAAGATTTCATCAAATTTATTATCATGTTCTACTTGTTTTTTCTCAACCCTTTCCAAGCGATGAAAAACTTCTGCATTTGTAGTGATAAATCTTCTCATAGTAACAAATGCTCTCATTATTTGGACATTAACTTCTATTGCCCTATTATTAGTGATTATGCTAGAAATATTTGCTACTCCTTGTTCAGTAAATGCATATGGTAGATATCCACCAAGATGCTTTTTTGAAGGTATCGCATTTTGCGACACCAGAAACTCTACTTCTGAATCAGTAAGTTGAAACATAAAATCTGAAGGGAATCTTTTATTGTTTCTTTTGACTTGTTCTCTTAAGCGAATCGCCTTAACTTCATAAAGTTCAGCCAAATCCTTATCAAGCATTACTTGCATATTTCTTATTGTGTAAATTCTATTTTTGATGTTATCTGCGCTTAACTCCAATAGGTTATTTATCATTATTTTAATAATGTTATTATTATTCATAAGTTTAACTGAGAATTTTTAACGATACTTTCTAGTTTTTCTGTAAATCTTTCAATATTTTATTATAAAGACTTTTTAATCTTTAATTATTTATATAATACCAAAGTAAACTTTCAAGTTGATATTTTTTCAAGAATGTAGGTTCTTCCATCTTTTAGATTAGTTAATTTTTTTACATTAATAATATATTCCTTCTTACTACCGACTTTTAGATATTCTATTTTTATCTCGTGAGTAATGTTTTCTCCTGTAAAATTCCTTTGTAGTAAAGCACTACCAATAAGGGGGATGCTAGACTGAGGAAATATTGTTACATTATTATAATCAGATTTTATCGGGTAAGATATTCCATTAAGGGTGATATTTCCATCTAAGCTTTTTATCGAAGCAGGTAAATTACCCCAATTTTTTAGTTCCATATTCATTGTAATGCCATAATCTGTAATCTTAGGATAAGAAGTTTCTATATCTAAAAATGGCCTATTTGTCACTTCAAAAGTTTGTATTGTATAATAAACTGAAAAAATTGAAACTATTATAGCAAGAAGTGATATGACTATTGTACCAATTTTAGTATAATTGTCTTTTACCTCTAAATTTTTCATATTTTTGAGATCATGCAATTTTCTTATTCCTAATTGGGTAAGCTTTATTTTTCCCTCTCTTTGTACTGCGTAAGCTTCTCCATTTGTTGAATGATCTGAATTTACAGCATAAATAGAAAACGTTTCCCAATCTTTACGAAATATCTTTTTTAAATGTGCATCATTAACATCATTATGAAATATATATTCCATTATCTCTATTATAATATCAATTGAGTCTTTCATCTAATTTTAAACCTCTAGTTCTTTTAAGTTTTTAATAATCTTTTCTTCTAATTCCAATATTTTCTTCTTTATTACTTCAGGCTTTTCATATTTAACTTCTTCATATTCTATCTCTTTATACTTTGAAATACTCAGGTCATAATTATTATCTTTTATTTCCTTAATTGGTACTATGAAACATTTTTTCTTTCTGTCAGTTAATTTTTCTTTAGTCCTATTTTTGAATCTCTCAATTATATCTGGAATATCATTTTTGTCAGGTTGTTCTGTTCTTTTATCATCTAAACTGAACCCATCTGCTTCCATATCATAAAACCAAACCTCTTTTGTTGGTTCTCCCTTTGTAAAATAAAGAACCGCAGTAGAAACTCCTGCATATGGCTTGAATACTCCAGATGGCATAGAAATGACTGCATCCAATCTGCATTTTTCTAACAATAATTCTCTTATTTTAAAATGTGCCTTTGAATTCCCAAATAAAACTCCATCTGGGACTATAACTGAGCATCTTCCACTATTTGTAAGAAGATTAAATATTAATTCTAAGAATAAAAGTTCTGTCTTTTTTGTCTGTGTTCTAAAGTTCTCTCCTATCTCTGATTCATCAATGCTTCCTTTGAATGGAGGATTTGCTAATATTATATCGTAACAATTTGATTCATCAAATCTTTTTGATAATGTATTTTTTTGTTCTACATTTGGGTTACTTATTCCATGCATCATTAAGTTCATTAATGATATTTTAAGCATTACATCGTCAAAATCATATCCATAAAGAGTTTCTTCTCTTAATATTCTCCATTGATTTTCATTTAGTTTATCTCCTGCAAAATTTCCTTCTTTTACTAGGTCTTTTGATGTATTATTCTTTAGAATATGCTCAAATGCTGAAACTAAGAAACCAGCTGTTCCGCATGCAGGATCACAGATTTTATCTCCATATTTTGGATTTAAGAGTTCAGTCATCATGTTTATTATATGTCTTGGAGTTCTGAATTGTCCATTTTTTCCTGCTGTTGCTAATTGTCCTAAAAGATATTCGTATAAATCTCCTTTTGTGTCTCTGTTTTGCTCTTTAATATGCATATCATTAATGATTTTTACAGCTTCAGCAAGTAAAGATGCAGTAGGTATTGAGAAAGAAGAATTTTTCATATACCTATTATAAACTGAATTTTCTTCACTATTTAATTTTCTTAAAAATGGGAAAACTGTATCTCTAACATGTTCTAACATTTGTTCAGCAGGCATTTCTGTCCATCTTGACCATTTGCAATCTTCATTTCCTTTAAAAATTGAATTATGTTTATTACCTAATAATTTAGCATTTTGGTCTCTTGCAACATCTTCATCTTCTAATCTTTTCATAAATATTAGATAAGACATCTGTTCTATTGCCTGTAATGGATTACTAATTCCACCACTCCAAAATTTATTCCATAATAAGTTTATTTTTGATTTTAGTTCTGAATCTAACATTTTAGTTCCTCGTTTTTAATAATACTTTCAGACTTAGTTATATTTATTTCTTTATCTATATTATCTTCTATAAAGTATGAAATATCACTATTAAAGCTACATTCAATATATTGTTTTTTTTCTTTTAAAAAGAAAATAATCTGTTCAAAAAATTCTGGGAGACATTCTATTCTATATCCTTTGCCAAGATATTCTCCATCTTTTATCTCATTTCCCTTTAGTTTTTCTGCGAATTTCTTAGCTTCTAATAAGTCTTTTTCGAATTGTTCTCTCTCTGTATCTTTAGCTAATAAAATCTCTTCATGCTCGCCTTCATACCAATTATATTCTATTTTAAAAATATTCATTTTATTTATAATCTCCTTTTTTATTTTCACTATTAATGCTTAGTTTCTTAACACTTTTATTATCAATCAATGATCTCATCTGCGAAATTGCAATTTTATTTAACTTAATTAGTCTTTCTTCTTGTACGATACTATCTTTAATAAATTCAGAATTTAATGCTTCAAGATTGGCTAATACAACCAATTGAGAGACATTTGCATAATCTCTTAAATTTCCTTCTTTCTGAGGGTTTTGGTCTTTCCATTCTTTTGCAGTCATACCAAACATTGCTTTATTTAAAACATCAGCCTCAGATGCATAGATAATTCTAGCATCTTTGGGAGAAATTTCTTGTGGTATCAAGTTTTCTTTAATAGCATCGGTATGTATTTTATAGTTTATTTTTACTAATTCCCTCTTTACATCCCATCCCAGCCTTAACCTTTCACTTTCTTCTATTTTTAACCTTTGGAATTCTTTTATGAGGTATAATCTAAATTCAACAGATATCCATGAAGCAAACTCAAAAGCAATATCTTTATGTGCATATGTTCCGCCATATCTTCCAGGTGAAGAAATTATTCCAATGGCTTTAGTTTTATCTATCCATTGTTTAGGTGTTAAAATAAAACTATTAGTCCCAGCTCGATTTCTAAACCCATCGAATTCGATGGAATTAAAATTAAAATTATTTATCTTTTCCCAAATTCCTAAAAACTCGATGGTGTCCTTGTTCCTAAGCCAATTCTGTATAAGGTAATCACTTCTTTCAGGATCTTTATATTTTGCAATATCTGTTAGTGAGATAAAATCTTGATCATGTTTAGATAAAATGACTATATTACTACCTTTAATATTTATCATATTTTTCATATTGCTTCTCCAGAAATATAGTCCAATTCAACAGTATAGAATCTGACACGGTTAAACTTAGGATTATGTATTTTTTCCCAAATTCCTAAAAATTCAAGAGTATTCCTGTTTATAAACAAATTTATAATAACAAAACTAGGTTCTTCGGGGTTCTTTTTTTTAGCAATGTCAGTTAAAGAAATATATTTTTGAGCATCTATCTGTTTAATTCCTATATCTGTACATTCTACTTGAATTATTTTATTGTTTTTCACTTTAAGCCAATTCTCCCCTGAAAGCTTTTTGCATTAAAACATTAAATAAGTTATCAATGTGTTCTTTTGAATTTTTCTGTTGCTCTTTCATAACTTCAACTTCTTTGACAATTGAAGCGAATTTGTTTTGTAGTTCTATTGGGGGAATGGGAATCTCTAAATTTTTCATTATTGTTGTATTAAGATTGGGTTGTGTGCCTTCAGGCGCTAATTTTATAAGATAAGTTGTAATATGATTGATTAATTTTAACAAATAAAATTGATTTATTCTCTTATCTAAATTTTCAAATGAAAGCCATCCATCATGGATACATCCTTCAATTTTTAATATCCTTGCAAACCCTAAACTTACTCCACAATTAGCAAAAATAAGTGAACCTGGTTTTAATAACACACTTCTTTTAGCTCCTTCTTTAGTTATCATTACTTTTGTATCATCAATAAATAATTCATTTCCTTTAGTCCCATCGCCTATTTTGATCCAGGGAACTTCATTTCCTATAAACTCATCAATAGGTCTGGGAGATGCTCCTCTTCTGATTGTACATAAATTTTCTAATGGTAGTTTTGACCACTTTTTATTATTTATAATTGGATTTCCAAACATTTCCATAAAAACACTTTTTAAAAAATATTTAGTCAGTTCATCTATCTCTTTTCTTAATACTTTTGTCTGCTCTACTTTTTCTAATATTGATACAATTTTTTGCTGGATAACTAAAGGGGGGATTATTAAACAGATTTTTTCAATGGCTGAATTATTTATCCCGCTTTGTGTTGAACCTGTACTTAATTTATCTTTCAGTTCATTAAAATCCCTAGATATTAACATCAATCTTAAGTAACTAGGAGAGACTAATTTATAATTTACTTTTATTCCAGAAAAACCAGTTGATAATATATATTTTTTAATCTCTTCTTTATTTTTTTCATCGAAAGAATAAACTTTTAATGTTGCTTTCATTTTTGCAAACCAAACAGAATTAAGGACTGGTTGCATATTAGCCCTAGATGGTCTATCTTCATAGGTTATAATGGCTTCAATTTTATTTATTTTTGTTCCCTTAATTGACTCAGTAGAAAGATAATTTTTTTCATCTTTAAATTCATCTATTCCGCTAGATAATATTGTAAAATATTCTTGATTTCCAAGTTCAACTTCCTTCCAACCATCTGGTAGTTTATGCATTCTTCATAACCTCAATAAATTTAGTAAAATCTATTACTTGAAAATTTGGATCTATCTCTTTTACAGCTTCTTGAAGAGCAACGTCATTAGTTACAAGAATAAAACTGTTTTTAACGGCAGTCTCAGCAATTAAAGCATCTTTGATATTACCTCTATCTTTTGGTTTAGCTCTCTCTAATAAATTTAATAACTTCTTATAAAATTTTCCATCGCTAAATTTTGCTTTACCCCATTTAGAAGTTCCCCAAACTAGCGATTCAGTAGGTAACTCTCTATGGCTGATTTCTTTAAATTTCGCTTCTAATTGTTTTCTTCTTTCTTCTTTTTGAGTATCATTTAATTCATCTTTAGGAATATGTGTAGTAAAAAATTCTCCTTTAAGACCATTAATACAAATCTCATTATCTAAAAGCTTATTATATACATTTGTATCTAACATAAATTTCATATTTTTCTCCTAAATTTATTATTCACTTTGATAACTCCTTTTCTATATCTTCTATTGTAGGGAGACTAGACTTAAGTTTACCAGTTATAGACTTTGTTAATTCATATTCTGAAATGCCAATAGGCCTTGCAATATTTTTTAATGCATATTCTGCTATTACCTTATTCTTTTTCTTACAGAGTATCAAACCTATAGAAGCATTATCTGAAGTGTGTTTAAGTATATTGTCAACTGCATTTAAATAAAAATTAATCTTTCCAGCAAACTCCGGCTTAAAATCTCCTGCTTTTAATTCAATTATAACAAAACAACGTAATTTTAGATGATAAAACAATAAATCAATATAAAAGTCCTCTTTACCAACTTTAAGAGGGACTTGTTTTCCAACATATGAAAATCCTGCACCTAGTTCCAATAAAAACTTAGTTACATTCTTTACTAATTCGTTTTCAATTTCTTTTTCCTGAGCTTCTTCTGTAAGAGTTAAAAAATCAAAAATATATGGGTCTTTTAGAGTTTGTATAGCAAGATCAGATTGAGGTTTGGGAAGTATAGACTCAAAATTATTAACAAGTTTTCCTTTTCTATAATACAAATTGCTTTCTATATTTATTGAAAGGATATTTCTTGACCAATTATTCTTTATAGTTTCAGTTAAGTAGAATATTGCCTCATCTATATTTTTTACCTTATTTAATATTGCAATATTATGTCCCCATGGTAATTGTCCAACAAGCTGTTGGACTTTTTGTTCAGTTTTAGAATAGAATAAGTACCATTGACGTATATTAAACAAATTTGTTCTAGAAAAACCTTTCATATTTGGGAATTCTTTGCTTAAATCTTTAGCAAGCATTTCTACTATAGAATCTCCATATTTTCCTCCTTTTTGTTTTTTTGTTATAATTGCTCCAATTTCCCAGTATAATAAAATAAGTTCTTTGTTAACTGAAATTGCAGCTTTAATTTGAATAGTCTTTATTTTGTTTTTAATATCTGATAAAATAGATAAATACTCATGATCACGTTTTATAACTTGATTACTGATCATATCTTCCCCCTAATTAATTTACTAGGTATAGATACAGCTTCTTTACTATCTTTTTTTATGTAAGTCTCTCTTTCATCAACTGCTTGTTTCAATGAATCAAACAATTGCCTAATATATTCACTGGATAAATCATATTCAACATCCACGTGTAATCCATTATCAAGAATTACTTTCCAACTAAAATTATCCTTATATTTATTATAAACAAAAAGGTTTTTTCCAGCAATATTTATAGGAATAGGATTTTTAATCTCATTCTTAATAAGTTCCTTAATCTGTGTTGAAGGTGTCAATCCCTTTGTATCACAATGAATTTTGAAATCTAAAAATTCAGTTTTTGAGAGCTTTGCTGATACAGTCTTAACTTCATATATGTCATCCCAGCTTTTTTTTATCATAATGCAATAATGTTAAAGTTATTTATTAATCTTTCTAATCTTGTAAACTTCAGTATACAAAATATCATTTAATCTTTATTTTATTACATTCAACAACTATCTTTTGTAACTCAGATGTCTGGAACTTATCAAGAGGTCTTTCATTAGAAAGAGGCGGAACCGTAAAATCCTTTAATTCTATATGTTTAGTCCTGGCAAATACCTTTTTTAAAACTTGTAAGAACTTTATCTGCTCAGAGTTATATTGTTGATTTTTAAATAGTATATGAATATCAAATTCTCTTTCAATCAATACTTGAGGATCATATTCCCGTTTTAGTCCAAGAATCTTTCTCAAAAAGAGTATAAAATCTATTTTTTGTATCCTCTGTACATTATCAATTGTTATTTCAGGTCTTAATTCTCTTAATTGCTCTTCAAGTTTAAGAAGTTCATTAGGTGTTATTCCTTCTTCATTCCTTATTTTTTTAATCAAAAGATTTGTCTCTAAGAATTGTTTAAGTTCTTTATCTTCATTAACTTCTTTCTTAAAATTTTCAACATTTAGAACTAAGTCTGGAGCATCGACTTGTAGCATTCTTTTAGGATTTTTCTCATAATATACCATTAATGGTGCTAATTCTTTAATAATAAACTCAACATCTTCAAAAGTTAATTGTTCCCAAAAAGTTTCATTTATTATAGTAAGGATTATATCCTTTTTATTTTGTATAACTTCTAGATTATCCTTCTGTAGGATATTATTTAGTTTTTCTTCAACATATTCAAAAACAGAGAAAATCTTCTCAATATTTTCATCAATAATATAACCAAATAGTTTTTCAACTTGTAATATAAAACTTGTAACTTCTGAATTTTTTCCAGGATTTAATGAAATTAAAGGAGCTATATCTTTCTTTAGTTCTTCAATATAATTATTCAAATCGAACTTTCTAGAAACTATTTTCTTTATTATTGGTAATTTCTCACGTACAATAAATGAATCTTTATTTAAAGAATTAACCTCATTTATAATCTTATCCTCAATGAATTTCTTTTGTTCTGGAGCTAATTTCTTATCTAATAGTTCAACTTTATTTAAAAAGATTCTTGTAAGTGCATCAGTTCCAGATTTTGATTCTTTAGACTCTTTCAAGTGATGATATCTAACATTCGAATGTCCTCCCAAACTAAAGTCCAAAATTAAAAAATCATTTTTCTCTCTATTTGGTAACCACTCTTTATGTTTACAAGATTGAAGATTTCTAGTTCCTCTTCCTAGCATCTGCCAAAATCTAATTCCAGAAAATACCGGTTTAACAAATACTAAATTGCAAACTTCAGGAATATCTATTCCAGTATCCAAGACTCCTACTGATAAAGCAATCCTTGGTTCAGAATCTAATTTAAATCTTGCAATCTCATCAGTGTATCTATAAATCTCAGAGACAATTATCTGAACATCATTTCCCAAAGTTGGATCTAATTTATTAAATATCTTTTTAATATGTTTAGCATGAGAAATATTTGCACAGAAAAATATTGTTTTTGCAGGTTTACCTTCATCAGATTTATAACATCTATTTAAAAATTCTCTAACAATAAGTTCATTAGTCTTATCATCCATAAAAACTTTAGCAAATGAAGCTCCAGGAAGCATCATATATTTTGGATCTTCTTCCTGTTTTATAAGTTGAAGTTGTAAATCTTTAGTTAAAGTTGCACCTTCAATTCCTAAAGCCAAAACTTTTGTATCAATAATCTGAGCATTATAAGGAACAAGAACTTCATCTCTTATTGCTTCATCATAAGAATATTCAACTGTTGGTTTATTTCCTTCACAATTAAACATTTCAAATGTATTCCTACTCTCTTCAGATGATGGTGTTGCAGTTAATCCAATTTTTATTGCATCAAAGTATCTATGAACTTCTCTATTTGGATCGTATATAGACCTATGAGCTTCATCAAAAATAATTAAATCAAAAAAACCAGGACTAATTTTTTCATAATATTTACCATTCCTTCCACTTCTTAGCGTTTGAATTGTAGTCACATACATTCCATTTGGAAAACTTTGCGGATTATTTCTTAAATCAGTAACAGGCTCACTAGGAAAAAATTCTTTAAAACCTGCTGATTTAGCTTGATTAGCCAAAGCAATCCTATCTGCAACAAAAAGGACATTTCTAACAATATTAGCTCTAAGTAATACATCAACCATTGACATAGCAACTCTTGTCTTTCCTGTTCCTGTAGCCATAGAAACTAAAGCAGATTTGTGTCCTTTTTGGATATGTTCCATCAATTGTTTAACTACAAGAACACTTCTTGATCTATCTACAATTCTATCAATACTTATTTTTGTAGGATCTCTTCTTTTTCTATATAATTCCATTCTTCTTTTCAAATCAGATTGAGAGAATACACCACTAACATGTCTTTCAACACCATCTTGATCTATAAATAACCATTTATGGCCATTAGTTAAAAATACAGGAATTTTCTCTCCAGTTTGATTTTCAATATCCTTAAAATAAGTTCTTGCTTGAGCTCTTCCTTCATCTTCTGAAACAGAAAACTTCTTAGCCTCTATTAATGCAACAGGAGTATTATCTTCTGCTAATAATAAATAATCAATAAATCTTCCAGAATCATCATTTTGGCCTTTAGAAAGTACGTACTCTTTAATTTTAAAATTAGATATTACTGAATTTACTTCTTCCTTAATATATTTCTTAAGCCAACCACGTTTAGTTAATTGATAATCTATTAAATATTCTCTTGTTTGTTTTTCGGATAAATCCATTTTACCTATTTAATATCTAATTAAGGCAATTTATATTATTATCTTATCTGTCTAAATAACCTCTACCCTCTTATTCTTAACTAATATCTCTACTATCTTTACTGGTAAGTTTGCCATATCTTCTGCTTCATATGGTCCATAGATATTCAGATCATCTCCTAAGAATTTTGGTACTGGCTCTACAAACCTTACAGTCTGGTTCTTCTTATCTTCTGCTTTACTCTCTCCTTTGACTATTACTTTCTCTGGCTCTCTCCCATCTAATAAATTATACAACACATTCTTCCTATATCCATTAAATAAATTAACAAGTGCATTATACATATCTCTCTCATCTTCTAATAATGCATCTGCATCCTGTACTGTTCCTGATGCTCTTGAACTTGATAATGCTAAATCTATTATTTTTGTCTCTCTTTTCTCATATAACTCTTTCAATAACATCTTACTATTATCTAATTGTCTTTTAGTCTTAGTTATACTATCATTTGCGAATACACTGTCTTTTGACTCCTGACTTCTTAGTATTGCTTTCTTCTCCTCTAAATATCTTAATAGTTTTTTATAGAAGCTCTTATCTATTCTTTGTAACTCTGTCTTATACTTCTCTAATCTTAATGTTTCATACAGATTATCAAATGTGATTACTCCATCTTCCATTGTTACTTTTCTAGTTTTATTTTCGCTTTTTAAAAATTTGTATTTTTGAATAGTGATGACTTTAAATTATAGTTGTAATGCTTTTTTGCATGGTTTTATCACTTAATGCCTTTGGAATTCCTGATTATCCTTATTCTGAATGGATTTTATTGTCTCATAGGACTATGTTTTCTGAATCTTTAGTTATTTATGATAATAATGAGTCTATGTCTTCTAAACCTAAGGATGTTGATCTATGGATTCGTTGTATAAAGGGCTTAGCTTTCCCTAAAACTAATAATGAGCCTAAAAAATCTAAATCAACAGAAAGTCCTGTACGTTTCAATCTTTACAATGATTGGGAGAGTAATCTAGTTAATGCTTCTTCATATGATGGAATGTTTTCTGTTCTTGAAAAACTTAATGCATCTTATATGCCTGTTCTCTGTCGTCCATATGAAGCTCCTTTCAATCCTTATTCTCTTCCTGGAAGTTTTCCTGATATTGTTTATAGTTCTGATATTAGGTCTAGGTTTATAAGTTATGTAAAAGATACTATTGAGAAAATTGGAGGTAGTGATGATTGTATTAATCATGAGATGAATTATTATCATCAGTTTCCTGAAAGGCTTCGTTCTCTTCAACTTCTAGATGATTTAGTTTCAAAGAATCCTCCAAATAGTTTAAGATCAAGTGGCTGGGATGCTGATCGTGCTGTCTATCCATATTATATCAGTTTAAAGAGAGAACATGATTTAAGTCGTGCTTATCTGTTTTAGTTAAGCTTAAATATCAATTGATTTAAAATAAAGTCATATGATTCAAATAGAAATCAATTACAAATATGAAATCCTTATCTTAATACTTAAAAAAAAGGAATCTTATGGAAGAGAGTTAGCCAAAGAATTGAAAACATCTCTTACTAGAGTACAATCAATATTGGATGAATTAAGAAATGCTTCTGTAATAGATTATAAGGTTGTAGGCAAGAATCATATCTATTTTCTTAAAAAAAATCTTATTGCAAGATCATTCATAATAAATGCAGAAAATTATAAATTTGTAAGGACAATACAAAAATATCATATACTTGGTCCAATATTCGAAGATATAATAAAAAAAAGTAAATCTAATCTAATAATTTTGTTTGGAAGTTATGCAAAAGGTCTAGCAAGAGATGATAGTGATATTGATATCTATATTGATACAAGGGATATAAAAGAAAAGGAGGTAGTTGAGTCTATTTATTCCGAAATAAATGTAAAAATTAGACTTTTTGACGCGAAGGACTTATTAATTTCAGAGATTATTAAGAATCATGTTATAATAAAAGGCGTTGAAAAGTACTATGATAAATATAACATTTTTAAATAAATTAAAAGATGAAGGTTCATTGATAATTATAGAACCATCCGAAGAAATTTCAATATCATATTCTTTAAAGAGTGATAATTGTATAAAGGTTGCAGAACTTGCTTTTGATGCTGGAATATATGAAAATTCTATAAGCGAAGCATATTATTCTATATATAATTCAGTGATGTCTCTTTTTTATAAATGTGGCATAAAATGTGAAAATCATTCAGCTGCTGTAATATTAGTTAAAGAACTTTTTAATTTAAAAGAATTATATGACATATTTTCTGAATTTAAGAAAGACAGAATAGATAATCAGTATTATACTCCAGAGATAAAAAAGTTAGAAATGACAAAAGATATCTGTAATATTAAATTAAAAAATGCCAAGGACTTCAATTTTCATCTGCGTGTATATATAAGAGATTTAGGACTTGAGGAAATTAATAGAATAAGAAATAAATTCAATTCTCTTTTTCAGTAATACTATTTTCAAATCCTAATTTTCTTAATACATCTTTTCCATATAACTGCTTATAGTATCCATCTTCTGCTTCGCTCTCATTGAATCTTTTCATACTATCTCTTTTTACTCCTTTCTTGAAGTGTAATAATGGTACTGCATCTGACGCATGTCCTCTTAATTCACATGGGCAGGCATGGTCTCCTGTTACTATGAATTCTACATCATCTAATTTTCTTAAAAATCCAAAGAACTCTTTGTCTATTAGTTCTATCATTTTCTTCTTCTCTAGTGGATTATTGTCATGTCCCATCACATCTATCTCTTTGAAATGTATAAAATATTTACTCAGATTTCCTTTCTTTATCATTATCTTGCTATAAGCTAGTGTCTCATTTAATCCTTTATACAGGTTGTCTAGTAATCCTTTATTTGTTGTTTCTGGATAATCAAACTTTAACACTTTCATTCCTGATAATTTAGCTATTCCTACCTCTAATGGCATTGATACAACTGCTCCCCATCCCTCTTTCTTAGGCAATTCAGGCAATATTGTTCCTGCATCTCTTGGTAGTATTGCATTTGCTTTCAGTAAATATTTATTATTTCTTTGATTGTTTATAGGATGATTCTTTAATATTTCTTGGCATTGTTTTACAAAACTATTAATAACGTTCGCACTTACTTTTGTTCTTCTCTCAGGATCTAGTGCTCTGCACTCTTCTATATTATTGATATTATTATTTACTGCAACTCCAAATCTTCCAACTCTTTTGTATGCCGGATCTACATTTGATATATTATCTGAAAAATCTCCTCCTTTGATTATTAATACTCCTCTGTGTCCTACTGTTGCTTTGAATTCAAAATCATAATCTAGTTTTACTTCTTTATTTATTGCTTTCTCTAATTCTTTAGATTCTTTTGTTGTTAATGTCCTTCCTACTCTCCTGTCTAGTATTAATCTGTTATCTACTGTTGCGAAATTTGTTCTTAATGCTAGATTTCCATTCTTGAAATCCATTCCAGCTCCGTAAGCTTCTAATGGTCCTCTTCCATAATAATATTTTATTGGATCATATCCTAATAATGCCATTATTGCTTCATCACTTTCTGGCGCTAATTGTTCATTCACTGTATATACATACCCACCATTTCCTCTACTAGCAAAATAATCTAAATTAGGTGTTTTAGCAGCTTCTAACGGTGTTAATCCATCTAATAATTTACATGCTCTATCTCCAACTCCATCTAGAATTATGAATATTTTCACCATCTTGTTTTTCTCTGATTAATTTTAGTATTTAATATTATCGTTCAACAAAGTTTTATATTACTTCTTATATGTTCAATGATATGAAAATCAAGCAAGTGCCTGAAGATTTTATTGTTGATGAAGTTATTCAGTTAAAATTAGTTAAAGATAGGACTAATTATGTTATTTTTAAATTATCTAAGAATAATTGGGATTCTTTTAAAGTTATGAATAATCTCTCTAAAGCTTTGAATATTAAAAATAAATTGATAGGTTATGCTGGCAATAAAGATAAGATTGCAATCACATCTCAGTATGTCTCTTTCTATAGGATTCCTAAGGAAAGGATTGAAAGGATTAAGATGCATGATGTTAGATTAGAATTTGTTGGTTATGCTCATGACAGGATAAATCTTGGAGATTTGGATGGTAATGATTTTATTATCACATTAAGAGATTTGGATAAGGAAGTAGTTATCCCTAAAAATATTCAATTAGAGAATTATTTTGGTGATCAAAGATTTGGTAATAAAGCAAATACTCATTTAGTTGGTAAAGCTATTATTAAGAAAGATTTCAAATTAGCTTGTGAATTATTGAATATCACAATTAGTAATAATGATTTTATTTTTGAATTAAGGAAGCAGCCTAGAAGGTTATTAAGGTTTTATATATCAAGTTATCAGGCTTTTATATGGAATAGATTATTGAGTGATTTTATTAAAAAACAAAAGAATAGTTTCAAGATTAGTTCTAATTCTGGAGATCTATACTTATCTAAATCTAGTATTGAAAATTTCAAGCTTCCTTTGATAAGTTTCGATTCTGAATTATCAGATGAGTTAAAAGTTATTTTAGAAGAGGAGAATATCTCATTGAAGGATTTCATTATTCCTCAGATGCCTGAACTGACAACTGAAACTGTTTATAGGAATGCTTTCATTGATGTTAAAGATATATCTTATGAATATAGTGATGATGAACTGAATAAAAATAAATTAAAAATAGTTATAAAATTCTTCCTTCCTAAGGGTTGTTATGCAACGATGTTATTGTCTAAATTAGAAAGTTATTTAAACGAAAATTAAGAATATAAGTTTATGCTTGAGCTTTTAGATAAGAGGGTGAGAGAGTTTAATAAACTTCTTAAGACCAGTCATGATTTTATTAAAGAAAATAAGTTCTCTGAAGCTTTAGAATATTATAACCTTTTAAACAAGCATTTCAATCATGTCCCTAAAGCTCATCGTACTAAAGAAATGTCTGATGGTCTTAGGTTAGTCTATGAAGAATTAAGATTATACATGAGGATCAATGAAGCTTATAGTTTAGCTAAGAAAGGTGATTTCTCTAAGATGAATGAAGAACTGAATACAATTAATGAGATTGTCCATGATTTGCATTCAGAAAATTCCAAAGAAATTCCCCCATTATTAGAATCTACTGAAAAATATTTCACTTTCCTTAAGGAAGTATACAGTTTTAGTGTCTCTAAGAAATCTTTTGTTGAGCATTACAATAATATTAATTCAGATATTGAGAATATGGATATAGCTAAAGCTAATGATGAGATATCTAAATTATTTTACTTATACCATAAAATCTCTCCTTTCATTTCACGTAAGGAAAAATTTGAATTGTATGATATGCTTAAATCTACTTACAAAGAACTTTCTATTAAGAACTTGATGAAGAAAGCTCATATGAGGAGTTTCTCTATTTTATATGCCCCTGAAAAGATACAGAAACCTAGTAATGAACTCCATATTGAGATTCCAGAATTTAATATCAAGTCTACTAATTTCAAGTTTGATAGTATCTATAATGATATCAGGTCTTTGATTAAGAAAGATAAGTATTTTGATTCTTTTGTTAAATATGAAGAACAGTTGATGGACAATTATCTTGCTCATGATTTAGTTTCTGATTTTGAAAAGCCTAAGGTAGATATGCCTCATCATGATAAGCTTTTGAAGATGCCGAAGTTCAGGCTGACTGATGTTGTTTTCTATTCTAAAAAATATGATAATATACACAAATTAGTAAGTAAAGGTAAGTATGTTGATGCTGTTAATCTTTATGAGAATGAGATTGTCCATAATGCTTTCCCTAAATTATTGTTGGATGAAAAATTTAATTTAGACAAGATTAATAATCCTAAGCACGAGAAATCTTTAGTACTTCCAAATTTCAATGGCAATGATATTGCTAAGTATGATAGTGCCTACCATAAGGTCCATAGTTCTGTATCAAGGAAAAATTATCATAAGGCTCTTGAATTTTATGAGAAAGAAGTTAACAATAATAAGTTCTTCAAGGATCTGGCTGATGACTTCAATCTTCCTAAAGTAAAAAATCCTGAACATGATAAGTTTGTCATTCTTCCCGAATTCAATAAATTGGAGACAGCAGATTATTCTGAAAATTATGAAAAAGTTCATGAATCATTGGATGAAGAAAACCTCTCAAAAGCTGTTAAGTTTTACAGGTCAGGCATTGATCATAACTCTATTAAGAATATTCTTAAAAATAAATTCGAGATTCCTAAGATTAAAGAACCTCATAATAAGTTAGAGCATCATGATTTTAAACCTCAGGAATTAGCAAATATTCCTAGAGAATTAGAAAAACTTCATGATAAATTAGAGAAAGAGATCCCTAAAGCAGAACTTGTTGTCCCTAAAGTCTTCATTAATCATAAACCCCAATTTAGAAACTTTATAGCTCCTGAATCAGTATCTTATCCTAAACAATTTAGTATAACACATAATAAAATAAAGAATAACACATATTTCCCTAAATCAGATGTTCAGATTCCTAATATTAAATTAAATAATTATAAGATATCTAAACGTGAAGTGAAGACTCAGGATGTTGTACAATATTCTAAGGACTTTGATAAGATACATGATGATATTGATTCTGGTGATTATGATAAGGCTCTTTCTCTTTTAGATAATAGGAAAGTGACTCATAAACCATTTGAGATTAAGAAAGTTAAAATTAATACTAAAGCTCCTGTTATTCTTGACAAAGCTCCTAAGCCTGTTCATTATAGTAAGAATTATTCTAAGATCAATTCATTATTGAAGAAAGGTAATTATGAAGATGCTCTGAAACTGTATGAAAAGATTTAGATTAAAAAAGTTTAAATACCTCTTTTATAGTGAATGATATATGAAATACTCAGAAGCTGAAATAGCTGCTAAAAATGCGGAAGAATTAGACTATATAAAAAGAGTTTTTCATGAAGATCTTGGCAGGGTATTGAAATCCTTTAATGATTTGCAAAAATTTCTCAAAAGTTATAAATTAATATTTAAAGTGATTAATAATGAAGTAAATACTGATAACATTAATGAGCTGTATGCTATTCACAAATTCTTGATAAGACCTAAAACCTCTGCTGTTCATAATGGATTTTATGATGTAGAGATAACTCTTAAGGGGCATATCATAACAGAGAGAAGCAAGACTTCTAAAAGTTTTATGATCTTTTTTAAAAGAAAGGAATTTAGCGATTTTAATTATTATATGGTTTCACTTGACTCCTTATTCATAATGATAAAAAGATTGTCTGCAAGTAAAACTCTTCCTTTGGAAATAAGACGATATAATCATGAATACTTTAAGAATTTAGAAAAGAATATTCGTGATGAACTTATTATAGATAAAGGCAAAATTACAGTTAAAGTTGAAGATTCTAAATAAAAAGCTTTAAATCTCTTTTATTCTGATTAATTGTATGTTCGGATTTTTAAAAGATAAACTGAAAGGAGCTATTAGCAAGTTCTCCAAATCTGTTGAGGAAGAATCTAAAGAGGAATTTACACCTGTTGAGGATAAGCCTAAGAAAGAAACTAAAAAATCTGAAGAGAAGAAAGAAGTTAAACATAAAGAAGTAAAAAAGAAAGATCATAAAGTTAAGGAGAAAACAAAAAAAGTAGTTGAAGAAAAAAAGCTAGAAGTTGTTGAAGAAGAGATTAAAATAGAAAATAAAGATGTTAAAGAATCTGTTGAAGTTAAAGAAGAAAAAAGTTTCTTTTCTAAATTAAAAGATAAATTCACAATTAAGGAAGAATCTAAAGAAGAATTCAAACATGTTGAAAAGCAAGAAATTAAAGAAGAAAAAAGTTTCTTTGATTCTATTAAAGAAAAGATTACGACAACTAAAATCTCTAATGATAAATTTGAAGAATTATTCTCCGAACTAGAAATTGGTTTATTAGAAAGTAATGTTGCTTTAGAAGTTATTGATAAAATTAAAGATGATCTTAAGACTAATATTGTTGACAAGCCAATTAAGAGAGGTTCTGTTGAGGATGAAATTAAGAATGGTTTGAAATCAAGTATTGAAGATCTTTTCTTAGTTCCTAATATTAATTTAATAGATAATATTAAAAATAAATCTCCTAAACCTTATGTTATCTGTTTTGTTGGAATTAATGGTTCTGGTAAGACAACTTCTATATCTAAAATTGCTAATATGTTAAAACAAAATAAATTATCTGTTGTTCTTGCTGCTTCAGATACTTTCAGAGCTGCAGCTATTCAGCAATTAAAGGAATGGGGAGAAAAACTTAATCTAAAAGTTATTGCTCATGATTATGGTTCTGATCCTGCAGCAGTTGCTTTTGATGCTATCTCTTATGCTAAGGCTCATAATATTGATGTTGTTTTAATTGATACAGCAGGTAGATTACATTCTAATAAAGATTTGGTTAGAGAGATGGAAAAAATAGTTAGAGTTTCAAAACCTGACTTAAAATTATTTGTTGGTGAATCTATTACAGGTAATGATTGTACAGAACAATGTAAAGAATTCAATAGTGCAATTAATATTGATGGTATTATATTATCAAAAGCTGATATTGATGAGAAAGGTGGAACAATGGTTTCTGTCTCTTATATCACTAAAAAACCTATATTATACTTAGGAACTGGCCAGTCTGTTAATGATATTAAGGAATTCAATAAAGATGAAATAATTAAGAATTTAGGGCTTTAAACAATAAATATTTACTAAAAACCAAATGCAAATAGTTAAAAATAAGTTTCTTATATGTAGATTATGCATAGAAAGAATAAATATGTTGATTTTGTTTCTGATGAACATTTTTTAAAATGTGTTAAATGCGTATGTGATGCTTATCCTATTAAATCAGGTAGCATAGATATGAAAAGATTAAGGAAAAATGGTATTGATATATTTAAAATGTTATTTGATGTTGTAAATAGTAATATCTCTGTTGATGATTGGGTTAAGAATGAAGTTATTAGGCAGTCTGATAAATCTATAAATAATAAAGTTGGCGAATTTCACCAAAAATTATTAGGTGGTGTTAAAGGATGGGTTGATTTAGGTATTGGTGATGATTCTAAAGTAGATTTAAAAAATAATGAAAATACAATTTTTATTGAATTAAAAAATAAGTTTAATACTGTAAATTCTGATTCTTTAATTAAGGTACGTGATAAACTTGTTTTAGCAGTTAAGAATAATCCTAAAGCAATAGCATATTGGGCTTATATAACTAAAAAAGATGGTTCTTCTGGCGAAGCAATCTGGAATTACAAAGGTGATAATAATCCACAAATAAAATGTATGTGGGGAGCAAGAGTATATGGGTTAGTTACTAATGATGCTACATCCCTTGAAAAAACATGGAAGGCTATTCCTCAAGCAATTAACGACTTATTTAATAAAAAATTAAGCTCTGATGATCTCAGTAAGCTCATGAGTTTCTTTAAAACTGGTATTAGCTGAATTATCTAGAGCTTTTATTATTTGTTTGCCTATAGACTCTGAAAGTTTTACTGGCACAGCATTCCCAATTTGTTTATATTGTGATGTTATACTTCCTAAAAACTGCCAATCATCAGGAAAAGTTTGAATTCTTGCATACTCTCTTATCCTAAATGGTCTTGTTTCGTCAGGATGACATCTTTCTGTTTGTTTTTGTGATGGTGAAGTTGTTAATGTAAGGGATGGTTCATTCCAAGAGAGTCTTCTAGCCATGCCTCTTTTTCCTCCACCACTATTATAACTTTTTCCTAAAAATTCTTTTTGCAAATCTAAGGGTAAATTTATCCAACTCCCACCAGGAGGAACTAGATCTAATATTTTTTTTCTTTTAGCTGAATAAGTAGTGCCTGGTGATATAGGTACATCTTTTAATGCTTCACGTAAAGTTTTTATCTTAAGGTGTTGTTCAGGAAATTCAAATTCTATTCCAGGTAATGTTCCAATAATTACTATTCTTTGTCTTTTTTGAGGGACTGAGTAATTGACAGCATTTAGTACTTTATATTTTACATTGTACCCTAATGATGAAAGGATGTTTAACATAGTATTTAATGTTTTCCCATTATCATGAGATATTAGTCCAGCAACATTTTCTGCCCAAAATATTTTTGGTTTTATTTCTTTGACTGCTCTTACAAATTCAAAGAATAAAGTTCCTCTAATATCATCAAATCCCAATCTTTTACCAGCATAACTGAATGACTGACAGGGAAATCCACCTGTTAAAACATCAGCATTAATTCCTTTAAAATCAATTTTTTTTATATCGTCATGTAATATATTCCATTGAGGTCTATTTTTTTTTAAAGTTGCTACACAATCTTTATCTAATTCATTTAAAAGTATTGTATTTAATCCTGCTTTCTCTAATCCTAAAGCAAGACCGCCGGCACCAGCAAAAAGTTCTACAGATGTATATCCTCTTTTCATTTATTTAATATAGATTTCAAACTTAAAATATCTTTCTGTTTCATTCGCGTAAGTCTTTTGCTTTAAACTGCAAAATTTTTGTATTCTTTAAACAATAACTCCATTTAATCCAAATATTATCTTTAATAATAATCCTACTCCATATCCTATTACTGCACATACTATTCCTATTAGCATTAACTCTAAACCTGATCTTTTCCAGTTTCCTATGCTTAATTTTGCTTTTAATGCTCCTACTATGAATAATATTATTGCTGAAAATATTAGTGATGTTATTATTCCGTTTTTTATATTTAGTAAAAAGAATGGTAATATTGGTATTATTGATCCTATTACTGTAGCTAATCCTACAATAGCTGCTACACTTAATGGCTTTTCATACTCTTCAGGACTTAGGTTATGTTCTTCCTGCATTATTGTTTTTGCCCATGTTTTTTTATCTGAAGTTATCTTATTAACTATTGAACTTAATAATTTTCCTCTGAATCCTTTATTATAATATAATTCTCTTATCTGTTTTATCTCTGTTTTAGGCTGTTCTCTTATCTCTTGCTCTTCTTCTTTTATTCTACTTTGATAATATTCTTTTGCTGCTTTACTTGAAGTATAAGCTACTGCTCCCATTGATATTGATTCAGCTACTAATGATACTAAACCTGCTATTATCACTATTTTTTTATCAGCTGTTGCACTAGCAACTCCTAATACTAATCCTAAAACATTTACTATTCCATCCTGTCCGCCAAGAATTAAGTTTTTAAAATTAAATTTACTTGACTTATGGCTCATCTCTTTTTTCATTAATATTCACTTTATATTTTTAATAGTTAACTATTTAAATATTTATAGTTAATTCAATAACATGGCAAGCGTCGCGATTTTTCAATTTAAAAGAGCAGAAGATCCTAAATATTGTCTGGCTGTTCATAGCGATATGGGCCTTATGATTACTGATACGTACGCCACAATAGATGAACTAAAAGATGGTTATGCATCCTGGAAAACTTTAGCAAATGATTTAGGAAAAGGAGAACCTGTTCCTTTAGAAATTTTAGAAGTAAGACCTGACAGGCAGCTTGTTGTCTCTTCTATAGATAGAAAACTTCTTGAAGAATAATTAAGCA